>JBDHAI010000394.1:0-4759 GCA_039588155.1 Gemmatimonadota bacterium
GGGGGCCGGAACTGAAGACCAAGCCGGAGAAGGGAGGTCAAGTCGACGAGCGGCTCATCTCCCGCGGTTGGGTAGACCTGCGGCCGTCGAACTGGGAAGTGTGGCGGAACCGAATTCACCGCTACATCACCGAGGTGATCGAGGCTCCGGGTCCCGACGAGGGATCGATCGCGGATGCCGACCAGGCGAGTCGCAGCAAGAGGATACGCCCGGGCGCGGCTGTCGCCTGGATCCTCAAGCGGGAAGACGGTGGTGAGCGAGTCAAGCGCTGATTGTGGGGAAATCACGCGGATCGAGTCCTCAACCCTGGTGATCGAATCGGATGAGAGAAGACGAGGTCAGGTTGGACGAGACGCAGCCCGAAGCCGATCTGGCGGCTAAGGTCGAGGGGCTGGGTTTCGCCGAAGAGCCTGCGGCGCGCGGTGCGGAGCGTGCGGTAGGCACGGCGGGCCTGGAGCTAACGGACGCCATTCTCGGGCAGGTGCACCGGCGCATCGTCGGTCAGGAGTACGTGGTAGAGCGCATCCTCCTCGGGTTGCTGACGGGCGGACACGTCCTGCTCGAGGGTGTGCCCGGGCTGGCGAAGACGCTGACGATCCGGACTATCGCCGAGACGATCGACGCGAGCTTCCAGCGCATCCAGTTCACACCCGATCTGCTGCCGGCGGACCTGATTGGCACGATGATCTACAACCAGAAGAGCAGCGAGTTCGAGCCGAGGCAGGGCCCGATCTTCGCCCACATCATCCTGGCGGACGAGGTCAACCGGGCGCCGGCCAAAGTGCAGTCGGCTCTGCTGGAGGCGATGCAAGAGAAACAGGTCACTTTCGGGGGTCGGACGTTCGCGCTGGAGGAGCCGTTCCTGGTTCTGGCGACGCAGAACCCCATCGAACAGGAGGGAACGTACCCCCTTCCGGAGGCTCAGGTCGACCGATTCATGCTGAAGGTGACGATTGACTATCCGTCGCGTGACGAGGAGAAGCACATCATGCTGCGGATGGCCCCGGGCGAGGCGATTCCGGTGGAGTCGGTCACCGATCCAGCGGCGATTCTGCAGGCACGTCGCGAGATCGTCGGGCTTTACATGGACGACAAGATCGCCGACTACATCGTCGACATCGTCCACGCGACGCGTGAGCCCGGGGAGTACGGAGTGCCCGAGTTGGCGCCGCTCATCGAGTACGGCGCCTCACCGCGCGCATCGATCTATCTGGCCCAGACCAGTCGGGCGCATGCCTATCTGCGGGGGCGCGGATACGTGATACCGGATGATGTGAAGGCCGTTGCGCCGGATCTCCTGCGTCATCGCATCATCACGACGTACGAGGCGGAGGCCGAGGAAGTCGCCTCGGATGAGATCGTGCGGCGGGTCCTGGAGGCGGTGGAAGTACCCTAGCGATGGTGGCAAGCGCCCCGACCACACAGACCGTACCTCGCGAAGTACTGCGGCAGGTCAAGCTCATCGAGCTGCGGACCCGCGGCTTGGTCAACACCGTCTTTAGCGGCGAGTACCAATCGGTTTTCAAAGGCCACGGTGTGGAATTCGCCGAAGTGCGTGAGTATGCGCCCGGCGATGAGTATAGGACCATCGATTGGAACGTCTCAGCCCGCATGGGACATCCCTACGTAAAGAAGTACACCGAGGAACGCGAACTGACCGTACTTTTCGCGGTGGACATGTCGGGGTCGGAGCAGTTTGGGACGCGCGGGCGTTTCAAGGCGGAGGTAGCGGTGGAGATCGCCGCGGTCATCGCGATGGCGGCGATCAAGAACAACGATCGGGTCGGGCTGCTGTCGTTTACCGACAGAGTCGAGGCCTTCGTTCCGCCCAAAAAGGGCCGCCGGCACGCGCTCCGGCTGATCCGCGATTTGCTCGCCTTCAAACCGAGTGGTCGGGGAACTGATCTCTCTGGCGCGCTGGACTACTTGGGCCGCATCCTCCGGCACCGAGCCATCGTCTTCCTGATCTCGGACTTCCTCGACAGCGGGTTCGAGTCTTCCCTCAAGGTCATCAGTCGGCGACACGATGTCGTGGCGATCACAGTGTCCGATCCTCGCGAGCGTTCGCTCCCGGATGTCGGCTACCTCGAACTCGTCGACGCGGAAAACGATCGGCGCATCGTCATGGATTCCGGCAACCGCTTCGTCAGAGATCAGTTCGAGCACTTGGCGGGCGAGGAGGATGTCCGCTTGCGACGCATGCTGCGCCGACTGTCGATCGACCAGATCGATATTCAGACGGATCGATCCTACGTACCGCCGCTCATCAGTTTCTTCCGCGCCCGGGAGCGCAAGCTGGCCCGATGACGATCCTGGCGATCCTGCTGCTGGCACTCGGCTTCCAGGAGGCGCAGACGCCGACCGGCGAGATCGAGGCGCGGGCCGAGCTGGTACCCGATACCGTTCGGGTCGGCGAAGTGCTCACGCTGACCGTCTCGGTCGGGTCGGAATCGAGGTGGCCCCCGAGGAGACGCGTCTGGCTCGCTACGAGATCGCGGCCTGGCAGGTCGGAGACCTCCAGGTGGGGGCCAGCGATATCAAGGTCGTCGTGGACGCGGCGGAGCTCGTGGTACCGTGGCCCGCCGTCGGCCTCCACGTCGTCTCGGTACTACCGAGTGATGCCGATGCGGATACGCTCGCTCTCAAGCCGCCGGCCGACGTGGTGGGTGGCAACTGGAGTGTGCAGGAGAAGCTGGCGGGATCGGCGCTCGCCCTGGCGCTGCTGGTCGGCCTGATCCTCTTCGTGGGAAAGCACCGGACCGAGGCGCCGGTTCCCAGACCCGCGGGGATGGCGCCGAAAGAGCGGGCGCTGGCCGCCTTGGCGCGTCTCGAGGAGAGCGGTCTGGCGGAGGCGATGGAGCTGAAAGCGTTTTACTCGGCGCTCTCGCAGACCATGCGGGAGTTCCTGGCCGATAGCGAGGCGGAGTGGGGGTTGGATCTGACGACGCCCGAGCTGATCGCCGCGGTGGGAGCCGACGGCGTTGAGGCGTCCGAGGTCATGGCTCTCGGCGAGATGCTGGTGGGTGCGGACCTGGTCAAGTTCGCTCGGCGCCGGCCGTCCGCCGGCGAGGTTGACGAGGTCCTGGAATCGGCGCGGCGCTGGATTCTGACTTTCGAGCGCGTGGTGGAAGTCGAAGCGGACGAGACCGCGGACGCGGCGGTCCCCGAACATTCGACGTTCGACGGCGATGAGGATGCGGCGGCGCTGTTCGATGAACTGTTCGCTACGGAAGAGTGGACGACCGACCTGGACGAGCCGGCCGGCGAACCGAGCGAGGAGGAGCCGCGGCGACCATGACTTTCGAGAGCCCCTGGGCGTTCGCGTTGTTGGTCGTCTTCCCGCTGTGGTGGTTGTGGCGGAAGGAGCGTGGAGGCTTTCGCTACTCACGTGGCGATGTGGCGGCGCGTGCCGGGCGCAGGAGCCGCGGCTGGATGTCCATGGCTCCGGCAGCACTTCGCGGCCTGGCCGTACTGTCTCTGATCTTCGCGCTGGCGCGTCCGCAGACCGGGGTGACGACGGAGGAGGTCGAGGCCGAAGGCATCGCGATCGCGCTGGTCGTCGATATTTCGAGTTCGATGCTGGCGCTGGATATGCAACCGCTCGACCGGCTGGAGGTGGCGAAGCGCACGGTAATGGAGTTCGTCAAGAACCGGCAGTACGACAGAATTGCACTGGTCGCCTTTGCAGGCGAAGCGCTCACACAGGTTCCTTTGACCATCGACTATCAGGTGATCGAGCGCTCGATCCAGAACCTGGAGATCGACCTGTTGGAGGACGGCACGGCGATAGGCACGGCGCTCGCCACCGCCACCAACAGGCTGCGCCGGGCGCCGGGCGAGTCGAAAGTCGTCATTTTGCTGACCGACGGCGAGAACAACCGGGGTGAAGTCGATCCGGTGACCGCCGCACGCGCCGCGGCGGCCTATGGGATTCGGACGTACACCGTGGGCGTGGGGAGTGAAGGCGTGGCACCCGTGCCGATCGGCCCGGGACCGCTGGGCACGGAGTACGCGAACATGCGAGTGCGGCTCGACGAGGATCTGTTACGGCGGATCGCGTCGATTACCGGCGCGCAGTACTTCCGGGCGACCAACGCCCGAGCCCTAGAGGAGATCTACCAACAAATCGACGAGCTGGAAAAGACGCCGGTGAATACTCGTAGGTATGTGGAGTTCAGCGAACACTTCCGGCCGTTCGTGATGTTGGCCCTGTTACTCGTGGTCGCGGAGTGGGCGTTCCGCGTGCGGCGCTATCCGCTGTTCGTATGATGCGTTGGCCCTGGGAGGATAGAGTTTGAGGCTCGAGGATCCCGTCTGGGTTTGGATCGCCGTGCTCGTGGCGCTGCTCGGAGTCGCTCTGGTGTACCTGTGGCAGCGCCGCAGACGGGCGGCCCAGGATGCACTCGGCAGCTCGGGCATGCTCGAACGGCTCACGCATATCGACCTGACGGGCTCACCGCACCGACGCGGCGCTCTGATCGCGGCCGCGCTGGGCCTGTTGGGACTCGCCATGGCAGGGCCGCAATGGGGCGCGCAGGAGGTGGAGGAACAGACGCGTGCGCTGGCCGTCGTGCTGGCGCTGGACGTGTCCGAATCGATGTGGGCGGAAGACGTGCGACCGAATCGCCTAGAGCGACAGCGTCTGGAGAGTAGCCGGCTGGTCAACGAGCTAGCCGGGCACCGCATTGGGCTTCTGGCGTTCGCCGGAGCCAGCTACCTCATGTCTCCGCTCACGGTGGACCACGGGGCTCTCCATCTG
>JBDHAI010000395.1:0-3672 GCA_039588155.1 Gemmatimonadota bacterium
CCCACCAGCTCGTTCCAAAAGTCCACGGTATCCGGGTGAAGAGCCTTACCGCGCCGCAGTCGGTCGTCGATCCGGCGCGCGCAGACCCAACGTGTAGCCGCCGCATGGTCGTGCGGCAGGCGAGCCCGCAGAGCCGCGTGAGTCACCGGCTCGTACGGTCGACTCGGTTCCAAGTAATCGGCGAGATAGAGAAAACGACCGAGCGGCCCGAGCCCCCGACGCCCCAAGCTGTGGCAGGCCACCGCCTCCAGCAAATCGGCGTCGTCGACCCCCAGCTGCCGCAGGCGCGCCGCCACCGCGGGTCCATGCCGAACCTTGCTCGGGTAGTCGCCGGCCAAGGGCGCCAGGTCTTCGGGGTTCGCATCGCGCAGCGCGTCGTGCAACCAGCCCGCTGCCGCCCAGCGCCTTCGGTCCGCCCCGCTCAGCCCCAGCTCCCCGGCCCACCGTTCCATCAGGTCGGCGACCGCAGCCGCATGCCCGACCCGGCTCGGCCGGATACAAGCCCACTCGGGCAACACGCCGCGCGCGGCGGCTAATACAACGGGATGCAATTCAGGTTGCATGCTCAGCCAGGCGGTCGATCGCTCCGGTGCGTGATCGCGCACAGATGTGGAACGGCGATGCTCCGCGGCGCAGAAGGGGTCAGGCGGGCTTCAGGGCGCCGTCACCCGGAGGCTACGCTCCAGGACTCGGTTCTTCTCGTCAACGAAAACGACACGCGGCTCGTGGCCGACGATCTCCGACTCATCGTAGTGGGCGTAGCTGATGAGAATTGCGCGGTCTCCCGCCGCTCCCAGCCGGGCCGCCGCGCCGTTCAGCGCCACGCTGCCGGATCCTCGCTCGCCGGGCAGCACGTAGGTCTCGAGTCGGTTGCCGTTGTTAATGTTGACGACCTGTATTCGCTCATACGGCACCAGATCGGCGGCCTCGATGAGATTCATGTCGAGGGTGAGCGAACCCTCGTAGTGCAGGTTCGCCTCGGTGATCGTGGCGCCGTGGATCTTGGATTTGCACAGCTCGCGTCGCATGGTCTATCTCAACTGCTACTGGAATTGCCTGGGTTATCGAACATCATGAGCCCTAAAGGTATACAAGCCGGGTCCCGATTTCAAAGGAGCCCCTGCAAGCCCGGATCCGGCCACGACAGCCTGGCGTTGTCGATCAGTCGCGTCTTCCCCACCCGGACCGCCACCGCCACGACCGTGTCGTCGTTGGCTCGGGCCACGGGTTCCAGCTCGTCGGCCGAGACGAATTCCACATACTCGATGTCGATGCCAGCGGCCGACTCCAGCGTGCGCCGCATGCCTGAAGCGAGCCTTCCGACGTCGCGCTCGCCTGATCGAAACGCCGCCACTGACTGCGCCAGCGCCCGCGACAGGGCCCGGGCACGCGCCCGCTCGTCGTCCGACAGGTAGGCGTTCCGTGAGCTCATGGCGATGCCATCGGGCTCGCGGACGATGGGCGCCACCTCGATCCGGATCGGCATGTCGAGGTCCGCCACCATCTTCTGGATGAGCACCGCCTGCTGGTAGTCCTTCTGCCCGAACACGCTGACATCCGGCGCGACGATCCCGAACAGCTTGGCGACGACCGTCAGCACGCCCTCGAAGTGGGTAGGACGGCCCAACCCGCAGAGCCGATCGGCCAGGCGTTTTGGAGTGACGGCGGCCGTGAGCTTACTCGGGTAGAGCTCCCGATCGTCCGGTACGAAGACGAGGTCGATGCCGCGCTCCTCGGCCAGTTCGAGGTCGCGCGCGAGATTACGCGGATATTGGTCGAGGTCCTCGCTGGCTGCGAACTGCAGCGGGTTCACGTAAATCGACATGACCACGTAATCCGCCACCTCGCGACAGCGATCGACCAGACTCAGGTGGCCCTCGTGGAGAAACCCCATGGTGGGGACGAGGCCGATAGAGCGTCCCGATCGGCGGGCCCGCCCGACCTCCTCCCTGACCTCGACTATCGTGCTAACGGGTTTCACGATCAGGATTGCGAGTACGATTAGGATCGGAAGTCACGAGTACGAGTACGTGGTGTACTATGGTGCGCCTCGTCCTCGTGTCTGTGCGCTTGTCCTCGATCCTAATCGATCAGTCATAGGAGTGCTCGGGACCGGGATACTCTCCGTCTTTCACTTCCTTTATATAGGACTTCACTGCCGCCCGAACCTGCACCGCTAGTTCGCCGTAGCGCTTGAGAAAGCCGGGACTGAATCCCTCATTGAGTCCGAGCATGTCCGGCAGAACCAGAACTTGCCCATCGCAATCCGGGCCCGCCCCGATCCCGATGGTTGGGATGGGGATGCTCTTGGTGACCTCCGCCGCGAGGCCCCGCGGTAACATCTCCAGCACGAGGCTGAAACAGCCGGCATCGACCAGCCGCTCGGCGTCGGCGAGCAGAAGCTCGTGCTCCGTGTCCGCACGACCGACCAGACGATAGTGAGGCCCAGATGTCCCATGACCGGGATCCCCGAATCGACCAGCTTACGAACCGTGCGCGCCATCTCCTCGTGGCCGCCCTCGAGCTTCACCGCTTGCGCGCCGGTTTGTTGCAAGACGCGGCCGCAGTTTCGCACGGCCTCTTCGGCCGATACCTGGTAGGTGAGGAACGGCATGTCGACGACGAGCAGCGCGCGCTTGAGCCCCCGGGCGACGGCTTTGCCGTGGTAGATCATCTGCTCGAGCGTGACGGGCAGGGTCGAGTCCTCTCCCGCGACCACCTGGCCCACCGAATCGCCGACCAGCACGCAGTCGATCCCCGACTCGTCCAGCAAGCCTGCCATCAGGTAATCGTAGGCGGTGAGGACGGCGATGCGCTCGCCACGCTGCTTCATGGCGATGAGCTCGAGTGTCGTGACCGGCTTCTCTTTTTTTGCCATAGTAGAAGGGCCGAAAAGCTAGGGCCCCAGTAAAAACGTGTCAAACGGTCGGCGCGACTACTTGAGTAGGACGAACTTGCCGGTCTTGGCCTCGTTCCCGACCCGCAGCACGAAGCCGTAGACGCCGCTCGCCGCCGCTTCGCCGCTCTCCAACACGCCGCTCCAGCTGAACGGTTGCAGCGGCTGGTCGGGAGCCAGAGCCCGGGACTCGGAGTGAACCAGCCAACCGTCGATGGTATAGATCTCCAGCCTCGCGTTCACCGACTCGCTGCCCCGCTCGAAGAGGAAGGGAAAGCTGACCCCTACACCCGCCAGCGGATCGAAGGGATTGGGGTAAGGCGGCAGAACCTCCAGACGGCCGGCTGCGCGTCCGGCCGTGGCCGGCAGCCGGTTCTGCTCGACGAACGCCCGAGCACTGTCGAGTGCGACGCGCAACGCGTCTCGGGTGCCGCCGGCGGCGAGCACGAAGACGACGGTGTCGCCGGTCTGCAGAGGGCCGACCCCGACCATCTGCGCCCAGTCGCTGGCGCTGCCGTCCGACGCGCTCGCGCCGCCCAAAGCGAGCAGCCGCCCCTTTTCCGCATCGGTGAAACCTTCGAGGCGAGCGAGCACGCCGTTGGCGCTGGCGGTGTACAATCCGTTCTGGGGCGTGCCCAGTGGAACGGGCGCGTGCGTCGTCGGCGCCCGCGGTGCGGTGGTCAGAGCCATATACGGCCCGGGTGAATCCACCGGCGCCATCACCGAGGCACCCAGCTCGTCGTCCCAGGCGACGGTCTCGGACTCGCCGACATCCC
>JBDHAI010000396.1:0-2433 GCA_039588155.1 Gemmatimonadota bacterium
TCGACGTCGTCGAGCGTGTAGCGTGCCCCGTCGATGCCGATGCCAAAAGTCCCGGCCACGACCTCACCACGTAAGGAGCCGAAAAGCGTATCGACCTCGGCTTGCAGTGTCACCTCGCTGTCTCTCACACTTCCGATGGCCCGGCCGCGCAGCGACAACTCGCCCGGCCAATCTTCCGGCGACGATGTGAGTCTCGAGGGCGCAATCTCCTCCGCTTCGAAGGCCAACTCCCAAGCGAGGCTCGGCTGCCACGACAGCGACCCTGCTCCCTGCAGGATGCCTCCGAGCAAATCCGCACGCACTTGCTCGACTTCAAAGCCTCTCTCCGTCCCCGTTCCTGATGCTTCCACGCGCGTGTCCCCCACCTCCGGTACCCGGAGCACGGTCTCTAGGTGGGCACGATAGGCCTCGAGCCGGCCCGACGCCGTTAGCTGAAGGTCGCGTATCGAGATCTCGTCGCTGATCTCGAGCGACCCGTCCTGGAGCCGCACTTCATCGAAGACCAACTCCAGCGCCAGCCCCAGGCCCGTCGTATCCGCGCCCACGCCAGCCGTGTCTTCGGGCTTCGGCGACGTTACGCTGTCGGCCTCGGGTCGCCTAACGAGTCCACGTACTCCGGTCACCTCGACGCGCTCGAGATGAACGCGGCCGCTGAGCAGCTCCAGAGGCCGCCACTCCACCTGCAGGCGGTCGACCTCGACTTGCAATCCGCCGGTTTCGAGCTTGATATCTCTCAGCACAAGAGGACCGATCAACCGACCGGTGGCGTCGCTGAACTCGAGCGCGAAGGGAAGCTGCCCCGCCACCAAGCTCAGGGTGATTCGAGCGCCCGGCCCCGTGGCGAGGGCAAACGCGAGGAGTGCGGCGACGGCGAGGATGGCGGAGGCCCCACCCCAAAAGGCCCACTTCAACAGGCGTCGTAAGTTATTATTCAACCTAGATATCCGGCCCGAAATTGAAGTGAATTCTGATGCCCCGACTCGGGTCATCGAAGCCGTAAGCCAGATCGAGTCGCACCAGACCCACCGGCGAAACCCAGCGCACCCCAATGCCGGCGCCCACCGCCAGGGCGAAGCTTCCGTCCGATGCGACAGCGTTCCCCGCGTCGACGAATGTCGCGGCGCGCCACTTCTCCAAGATGCCGTAATCGAGTTCGCCGCTCACGACGATGTGAACGTCGCCGCCGACGATTCGGCCTTGCGCATCGCGAGGTCCCAGCGATTCGAACGCGTATCCCCGCACGGTCCTGTCCCCGCCGGTGACATAGCGCTGGGTGGGTGGCAGCTGACCGAACTGTGAGGTAAAGATCTTGCCAAGGTCGGCACGCCCGATCAGCCGTGCCTTTGAACCCAGCCCGCGAATGAACTTGCTGGTCGCGTCGAGTCGCAAGAAGCTGGCGGTGGAGAGCACTTCGTCGAGGCTTCCTTGCCCGTCCAACTGTAGCAGCACCCCGCTCATTGGGACGATCTGGTCTTGAGCTCGCGTCCATACATAGCTCGCGCCGAGAATCATTAGGCCAGAATTGCCGGGCTGATTCGCGATCTCCCAGTCCTGCGCGTCGTAGGTCAGAGAAAACACTTCGCGCAGTGGGCCCCGCAGTTGGCTCCGGCTCACGCCGACGGCGCCCCGCAAGGTTTGGCTCCAGTTGGGGCTGATATCCCCGCCGAAGACGAGCAGGGCGTAGCTGGCGGTCTCGGGGTATTCAGGCGGGAAGCGGTATTGCCCGGCTATGCTTCTACGGATCTGCGACACTTCCAAACGGACGGTTGCATTGTGCCCCCTGCGATTCAGGCGGCGAAAATCTGCTTCGACGCTGCCGCGAAACTGCGTGTCGGTCCCATAACCGATGCCGAATTCGTAGCGTTGGCGCTTTCGCGGAACGGCGTTGACCTCGATCGGGACCTGACGATCGCGAGCCTCCTCGCGCTTGGGCAGGACCTCGACCTGATTGAAGAATGGGCTCGAGCTCAAGCCCCGCCGCAGTTCCACCAGCTTGGACAGCTCGAACGTGTCGCCTGGCTGGAACGTCACGTAGCCCTCGAGCAACGCGAGATCGACGATGTCTTGATTGAAGGTGACGGGGCCGAACAAGAAACGCGCGCCACTCGTGATGTAGAGAACGACCTCAGCTGTGTAGGCGGCCTGATCGACGCGGATTTCGGCGGTGTCGAACGCCGCATCCAAATAGCCCCGTTCCGCGAGCAGTGACGCGAGGGCGAGCTTGCCCTCCTCGTACAAATCATGGCGGAGGATGGCTCCGGCGGCGAGTGGGAAATTCGCTAGGGCGGACTGAATCGGCTCGTCAGTTTCAGCGTCGCCACTGACCGTGACGCGCACCTGCGATAGCATGAGCGGTGGGCCTGGCGCGACGTCGTAACGCGCCACCCACCTCGCACCCACGCTGTCCAGCTGCGATCGAATGCTAGGCCGATA
>JBDHAI010000397.1:0-2426 GCA_039588155.1 Gemmatimonadota bacterium
TCGCCTGCTCGGGGCTCATGTAGCCCGGAGTACCTACCGGGACCCCGGTCCGCGTCAACGCTTCCCGGCCCGCCGTGCTCACCGCCTTGGCGATGCCGAAATCCGCCACTACGGCCAGCCCTTCCGAAAACAGAACGTTCTCCGGCTTCACGTCGCGGTGCACCACGCCGTGGCGATGGGCCAGGTCCAGCGCCGCCGCCACCTGCCGGGCGACGCGCAGCACAGCGTCGAGCGGCAGACGAGCCTCGCCGGCTATGCGCCTGCGCAGCGAGCCCCCGCCCACGTACGGCATCACGTAGTACAGAAACGCGTCGGCCTCGCCCGAATCGAGCAGCGGCAGGATGTGCGGGTGGTTGAGCTGCGCGGTGATCCTTATCTCGCGCAGGAAACGGTCCGACCCGACGGCCGCGGCTACCTCCGGACGCAGCACTTTGACCGCGACCTGCCGCCCGTGCTTGAGGTCGCGGGCGAGATAAACGGTGGCCATTCCGCCGCTACCGAGCTGGCGCTCGATCGCGTAGCGGTCCGCAAGGGCTGACTTGATACGCTCGGGATCGTCTATCATTCGCCCTCAAGATGTCGCGTCGTCTTTGCGGCCGCCAGGTAGACGGCAGAGGGTGGACTGGACGCGGCACCGGCTACCGCCTACCGTCCACTGTTTCACTTTTCGGAGGTCAAGATGATAAACCGATTCGTTGGGGCTCTGTTGATGGCCACCGCGGGTCTCGCCTGCTCGTCGTCCGGCGATCGGGGTGCCGCGACGACGGAAGGCGACATGATCGCCGTCGCGCGGCTCATGGTGACCCTCGACCGCATCCAGGCCGAAGCGGACCTAGAAGAGTTCCTCGGACTTGTCCCCGATGACGCCGTCTTCATGCCACCGGACGAGCCTGCGATCGTCGGACGCCGGGCGATCGGAGAATGGTACCAGAGCCTTTACGATGCGCTGCGGATCGACATTACCCACGAGCCGCTGGAAGTCGACGTGTTCGGCGACATGATCGTCCATCGCGGAAACGCCCGCGGGACGATGACCCCAAGGAGCGGCGGCGAGCCGATTCCGTTCGACAATAAGTATCTGATGGTGCTCGAGAAGAGACCGGACGGGTCACTTCAGGTGTGGCGGGCGGTGTTCAATAGCAACCAGCAAGGTGATCAGTAATCGGTGATCAGTGATCAGTCGGCCGCGTCATTTCCCCATCACTGATCACCGATCACTTCGTCTGCCGGGATCATCCATTTCCAAAGGCCGAGACCCAAGAGCGCATTGACCAGGAAGTGCGCAACAACAGCCGGCCACAGTCCGGCGCCCACGATCACCGGCAGGCAAAGCACGTAGCCCATCAGAGCCGCCCGTACAACACCCGCCTGCCCCTGATACCCGTGCAGTATACCGAAGGCGAGGTTGGCGACCAGCGCAGCCAGCCAGCCGTTCGCCAGCCAGCCAACCAGTCCGGCGAGCAGGAAGCCGTGATAGGCGAACTCCTCGCAAAACCCGGCGCTCGCCGACACGCCGAGAAACGCCCACCGTTCCTCCCGGTTCTGCGGCATCAAATGATAGGTGAGCGGCGACTCCCGGATCCCCAGCCGAGCCGCACCACGGCTGATCAGGAAGTTGCCCGCCAGCGCACCTGTTGTCGCAGCCGTGGTCCAGCCGACAAACGAAGCGAGCGACGTGGCGTGGAGACCTATCGCCGAGGCCGGGAGGCCCTCTACCCAGAGCACGAGGCCGGCGAGGCCACCCAGGATCACGATCCCAATGATGGCCGAGGCATAGAGCGCTCGCCTCGACGGTAGCTCCATGTCACGGTCGGACGGCTGCAGGAGCGCCAGGAACGGCACGCCTACGAGCAGGAAGAAGACGTAGAGACGCCCTCCCCAGCCGAAATCGACCGACGGGCTGAGATCCTGAAAGATCGAAGCAAGTTCGTTCACTCGGTGCCCCTATCGCTCACCCGGCCGGTCGCCCGGCGTAACGCCCCCTTGCCCGGCACCGTTCCCCGGCGCAGCATGCAGTTATCCATGGCCAGGAAGATCGACCATACCGCCACACGTCTCAAGCGCCTCCTCCGCGAGGCCGCCGATCCCGTCGCCCGCGAGTCGAGCCAGCGCTTCTTCAAGGAGCCGGTCCGCTGCCTCGGTGTCAGGGGCGCCGACATCCACAGGCTGGCAGCGGCAGCGGCGAAGGAGTACCGCCAGGCGAAGCTCCCCTTCGAGAGGATCATCAAGGTCGCCGACAGCCTCTGGAAACCCGGCATCGTCGAGGAACGCATCCTCGCGGTCCTGATTCTCGGCAAGTTCAAGCGACAGCTCCAGCGACGCCACTGGGATCACTTCGACGCCTGGGTAGACTCGCTGGCCAATTGGGCGGACACCGACGCTCTGTCCGGCGAGGTCTTTGCCAGTCTCCTGGAGAATGAGCCCAC
>JBDHAI010000398.1:0-2417 GCA_039588155.1 Gemmatimonadota bacterium
CCATCGCCTGGCTGGCCGGCTAATCGGGCGTGAAACGGTCGAGGAAGGCGCGCTCGTCCGGCGTTATGCCTCCCACGCCGCCGGCCTGGATCTTCTCGAGGACGCGGTCGAGCTCTTCGCGGTTCACGGGGTGCAACTCGTCACGCTTGATGCGCTCCCAGCGTTTGAGGTCGGACCGCTCGCTGACCGGATTGCTGCGCACGACGGCGGCGGCTCGCTGCTTGAACTGCGTGGCCGGCGATCGGGCTTCCATCCACTTGAGGTAGAGAAAGCCGCCCACGAAACCGCCCAGGTGCGCGAAGTGGGCCACGCCGCCCTGCATGCCGCTGAATCCGAAGTAGAGCGAGGCGGCCGTCATGATGCCCACCAAGACCCGAGCTTGGACGGGTATGATGCCCCAGATGTAGATCTGCTCGCGCGGGTAGTATCGAGCGAACCCGAGTAAGACCCCGAACACGGCCCCAGAGGCGCCGACGATGGGTACGTAGGGAGTCACGACCGAAAGCAGTGCGCCGCCGATCCCGCTCGCGAAGTAGAGGCCGAGAAAGTGGCGGCTGCCCATACGGTGTTCCAACCGGGGCCCGAAGAAGAACAAGGCCAACATGTTGAAGAAGATGTGACCCATGCCGCCGTGCAGGAACATGTAGGTGACGGTCGTCCAGGGGCGGAAAGGGATGAGCGCCGGTACCAGCCAGAAGTACGGCATCAATTGCGGCATCGCCACCGGTGTCAGGAGAAACACCGCGGCGTTGGCGTAGATGAGGCGAGTTACCCAGCGAGTCATGACCTATATTATCCGCCAGCCTCTCGGAAGCCAACCAGGAGGCGGGCGGGCGGCTGACAGGCCTGGGTATGCCGCCCGGCGTCTGAATCGGGGCGGCTAGCTCTCGACCTCCACACCTTTCCAGAAGGCGACGTGGTCTTTGATGTGCATCGCCTTCTCCGACGGCTCCGGGTAGTACCACGCTGCCTTGGAATTGATCACCCCGCCGGCGTTGATGTCGTAGTAGCGGGCCTTACCTTTCCACGGGCAGACGCTCGTGTGCTCGCTCTCTTTGAAATACTCGCGGACCAGCGAATCCGGCGGGAAATAGATATTCCCCTCCACGCTCTCGTAGGTGTCGCTTTCCGCCAACACCACGCCGTTCCAAACCGCTTTAGCCATCTATAACCTCCTCGTCCGTGTCGATGCTGGTTAACGCTAGCCGCTCAGGTCCTCGAGGACCGCTTCCGCTGCCCGGCGACCCGAGACCAGCCCACCCTCGATGGAGGCGGTCTCACGATGGTCACCGGCCACGTAGATCCCCGGCCGCAAACGGACCTCACGCGCGCCGACGGCTCCGACGGGCTGTGCCGGGAGAGCGTGGGCGATCCTATAGGTACCGAGGTGGCGCCAGTCTTTGACCTGCCCCCCGAACCACGTCTTCAATTGAGCCCGCACCTCGCCATCGAGCTGGGCGTTCGCGGCCTTGGGATTGCCGAGCACGGTGGCTGAAACCAACGACGCCCCCGGCGGTGCGTAGGACGGGGCCACCTGGCTGGGTACGCACAGGTTGTTGACCGGGCCTTCACACCCGCCGTTCAGCACCAAGCGCGGCTCAGCGACCGGCGGGTCGTCGGCCGCGTAGTAGCAACAGGTCACCGAGCACGAGCGGGGTGCCGTGAGGTCCGGCAACAACTGGGCAGCCGAAGGTCCGTCCGTCGCGACCACGAGTGAGCGACTGCTCAGTCGCGCGCCGCTGGCGAGGGTGACACCATTGCCGTCGACCGCGGCAACCTCCGCCTGGGTCCGAATGGATGGGCGGCCCACGCGGTCCGCCAGCTGCTTGGTGATGGCTCCCATGCCCTGCGCCGGAAGGGCGGCATCGCCCTTGGCGAACGCTCGAAACACGAACTCGAACATCCGGCTCGACGTCTGCAGATCGCCCTCGAGGAAGATCCCACCGAGGAAAGGTCTAAAGAAGCGCTCGATCATCTTTTCACCGATTCCCGCGTTGCGAAGCGCATCGAGGGTGGTAACCTCCGGTCGTCGAGATCTTCCCTCTCTATCGGTTTTCTCGAGCTGGAAGCGGAGCTTGCCCAAGGCCAGCTTGTCACCCAGGGACCCCACGGGGGCGCGGAGCGTCGCCGCCAGCTCAGTCGGCCGGCGGCGCGGGTCCGACACGCGGTGGAAGGCGCCAGCGATCCATACCAGGGCGCCGGGATCGAATGTCTCGAGCTCGAGTTCCGCGAAATCCAGCACCCGCGCGGCCTCGACGTACGCGGTGAGCAAGACCTGAAAGCCGCGGTCGAGCTTGAAGCCATCGACGACATCGGTGCGCACCCGGCCGCCGACATCGTCTGAGGCCTCGAGCACCAGGGTCGACAGGCCCGCGCTCCGCAGGTGCAAGGCGCACGACAGGCCCGCCAGCCCCGCT
>JBDHAI010000399.1:0-2396 GCA_039588155.1 Gemmatimonadota bacterium
ACCAACGCCGAGATCCGGTCGATCGCGTCGACGCTGGGGATAAACGTCCAGACCGAGCTCCAACGTGTCGCCGCATCCGTCGGGCTCACCGGCCAGCAGTTCAAGGCTCTCGGAGCAGCGCTCGAGACCCAGTTCGGGATACCGGCCGAGCAGCTCGCGGAATTTCTGGAGTCGACTGGCGTCACAGCCGCCGACCTCGCTGAAAAGCTCGGCGTCGACGTCGGAGCCGGCGCCATGGTGGCCGCTGATGCGCAGGCACAAGCGAACGAGCGCATGTCGGAAGGTGTGAACTTCGCCGCGCAGATGGCCGACCATCTCGAGCGGGCGGCGCGAGCTTCCGGGGGGATCAGCTTCGGCGGCGGGGGTAGTCTACCAGTCACGGGTGCGGCCCGCGGGCTCGATGCCATAGCGACACGGCCGAATCTGCTCATGGTGGGAGAAGGCAACCGCCCAGAGCGTGTGACCGTGACTCCGCTTTCTGGCGGAGATAGGGGCGGAGGAGGCAACATCAGCGTCACAGTTCCCGTGACGGTAATGGCTGGAGCCGTGACGACGAACGAGGGCGAGCTAGCTGGAGCGATATCGGATGCTGTTCGTGTCGTCGTTCGTGACGACCTTGGCGGCGCGATGGGTGAAATCCTGAAGAAGATTCCGGCGGGATAGGGATAACAGTGGGCTCTGGAATCGACACCGACCTCCTCGCCGACCTAAGAGCTCGGCCGACGAACGCGCTCGTATTGGCTGAGCTCGATATCGGGAACACGACCCAGAAACTCTCCGAAGGATGGGCAGCCGCTAGCACAGGATTATATGAGGGGGACATCGTCCGAGCCGGCGAGCTTACACGAAGCGTGTCGGATTCGAATTTCAGGCTACCCCGGGATCAGGCGAGCATCGTTATAAACGACCGTGACAGGGCGCGCGAAAAGGTAATTATGCAATCCGTCGGCAGTGTTGCAGGCTCGGCGGCGAGGTTGAAGCTCGCGTCGCGCACGCTAGATCAGTCGAAGTGGTTCACGTTGTTCACCGGGGTCATAGACAGTTTTTCGAGCCCTTCGCCTCTCACTTGGCGATTCGATCTGAAGCGGGACGATAGGCCGCTGCGGGAACTCGTTCGGATTCCGTACATCAAGGAATACGACTGGCCGAACGCGCCTACGGAATCACTCGGGGTCCCGGCCCATGTCGTTTATGGGCAGCACTCGAGCACGGCGACAGCAGTGACGGGTATGGTCCCCACGATCTACGTCGACACGGTCGCGTTTCGTTACGTGGTCAGCTTCGGGCCAATTACGTCGGTGGAGAAAGTTTATGTGGACGGGGTCGAGTCCGCGGCCGCCAATTGGACATTCGATGGCGCGTTCTTTCGGAATGGCCGATGGTGGTCAGTTATTGATTTCACGAGCGATCAAGGTGACGACGCTGAGGTCACCGTCGACTGTACCGGCATTCTCGATGCCATTGCGCTCACGAAGCCATCGAAGCAGCTCGAGCACTTCTTGACCAACTTCATGCTTGGGGATTGGCAGTCGAGCACGACATCAGCGAGTTCGGCGTGGCTGATACCGTCCAATTTCAATATCGCTACGACGTTGTTCGACGAGGCCGAGAGCTTCCTCAGCGACAAGCAGATCGCCAAAGGGAGCCGGCTAATCCATGCGGGCACCAAGGGAATAGATGTCTTGAATGAGTGGACGAACGAGCTCCAGATCCCAAGCTTCTGGACGTATGACGGGAAGATCGCCATTCGGCCGGACGACCACACCCAGACGGAGACATACATCGCCTCGCCGCACTTCCGGCCGCAAGCATCCCCGGCTCCCGTTGAGCGCGAGGTCACGTTCTCGACGGACAACCTCATAGACGAGGTGTCGGTCGAATACATATACAGCGCCGCGACAGGGGACTTCCAGAAGCAGCTCACGGTCAAGGACCCTTCGAAAGGTTACGGCGCGGCGCAGGCGCTACAGCTTCATTGGCGCGAATCGGTGGCGGCGTAGATGGTCGCGCAGGCAACGCTCAGAATTGACGCGAACACAGTGGCGACCTACGACCAGTTTTCCTTGGCGGCAGGTGCGGACAAGGTTGTCGCTGTCGCAACCGCTGATGACGCGACGAGCTATATCGCGTCCACGGCTGCAAACGTCAAGCAAAGCTACGACATCGACACCACATTCCCGGAAACGATGGCGCACATCATCTCTCTGGCGGTGAAGGCTCGACTTCGATCGAATTCCGGCTCGGCGATCAGTAATCAGTCCGTTCTGTTTCTGAATGCGACGGAACAAGTCTCGGGGACGGCGTGGACGGCCACAACGACGTGGGCGGACTTCGATTCGGGTGCGCTGGCTCGACCGGGCGGTGGAGACTGGACCGAGGATGACTTGCGCTTGACC
>JBDHAI010000400.1:0-2396 GCA_039588155.1 Gemmatimonadota bacterium
TAGGAGCAGCCCCCGTGGCCGACCAGTTCGAGCGCCTGAAAGCCGCCCTCACCGAGCGCTACGCCATCGAGCGGGAGATCGGCAGCGGTGGGATGGCGACGGTCTACCTCGCGGAGGACCTGAAGCATCGCCGCCAGGTAGCGATCAAGGTTCTTCGCCCAGAACTCTCCGCCACGCTGGGTCCCGAACGTTTTGTCCGCGAGATCGAGATCGCCGCCAACCTCACGCATCCCCACATCCTGCCACTACACGACTCGGGCGAAGCCGACGGCTTCCTCTACTACGTGATGCCGTTCATCGAGGGGGAGTCATTGAGAGAACGGATAGACCGTGAGGGGAAGCTCGACGTCAGGGAAGCGATTCGTCTCACCGATCAAGTCGCTTCCGCCCTGAGTCATGCCCACGAGCGTGGGCTGGTGCACCGTGACATCAAACCGGAGAACATCCTGCTCGCGGGGGACCAGGCGATCGTCGCCGACTTCGGGATCGCACGTGCCGTCGAAGTCGCCGGTGGGGAGCGATTGACGGGAACCGGTTTGGCGGTCGGGACACCGGCGTACATGAGTCCAGAGCAGGCGGTCGGCGACAAGAACGTGGACGCGCGGAGCGACGTGTACGCGTTGGGATGTGTGGTCTATGAGATGGTGTCTGGGGGCATGCCGTTTGAGGCTGACACGCCGCAGGCGTTGTTGGCGAAGCACGCGGTGGATACGGCGCCTAGCTTGCGGACCAGCGATCCGAGTGTCCCCCTATTTCTCGAGCGAGCGGTAGGGCGTGCGTTGGCGAAGCAACCGGCCGATCGGTTTCAGACAGCCAGCGCGTTCGCCGAGGCGCTGACTTCGGAGCTGGTGGTGGCGCGCGTGGGAAAGGCGCGTTGGCCTTGGCGCGTGGCTGCCGCTGCGGCCGTTGTCGTGGTGCTCGTAGCGGCGTGGGGGTTGTTCACTCTCGGAGGCGGGTCTGCATACGAGCGGTTGGCCGTGTTGCCACCCGCCAATCTCATGAACGATCCCGAGCAGGAGTATTTCGTTCAGGGAGTGCACACCGCCTTGATCACCGAGTTGCAGCGCGCTGGGATCATGGTGATCGCCCGCACGTCTGTGCTGCAATACGAAAACACACAGAAGCCGATACGTGAGATCGCGGCCGAGCTGGGTGTGGACGCGCTGATAGAATCCTCTGTCTTTCGAGCAGGTGACAGTGTGGAGATGCAGGTCCACCTGGTGGACGGTGGCACGCAGCAATATGTCGCGGAGCCGATTACCCGCGGTGGTCCGCTCCGCGACGCGATGGCGTTGTACCGCAACCTGAGCAGCGCAATAGCCGCCGAGATCCACGCCGCATTGACGCCGCAGGCGGAGGCACATCTGGCCAGTCCGCGGCCCGTCAATCCGCAGGTCTACGACGCCTACCTCAGGGGCCAGTTTCACTCGCAGCGGGGGACCCCAACCGACCTGGACCAAGCACTCGCGTACTTCCAGCAGGCGCTTCTACTTGATTCCACGTACGCCCCTGCGCATGCGGGCATTGCGCTCGTCTGGGTTAGGCGGGGACAATTCCAGCTCGTAACGCCAAGGGAGGCGGCGGCGCACGCGAGCGCGGCCGTACAGCAAGCTTTGGCACTCGACAGCACACTCGCGGAAGTCCATCGCACCGTTGCCTCGATCCGGTCCTTCCTGGAGTGGGACTGGGCGGGCGGGGAGGCGGCGTTTCGCAAGGCGATCGAGATCAATCCCAACTACCCGGATGCTCGAGCCATGTACGCGGTCTTCCTAGCCTGGATGGGGCGACCGGAGCAGGCGCGGCCACACATGGAGCGAGCGCTGGAGTTGGATCCGTTCAACCCATTGTACAGGGCACTGAACGGACACGTGCTGTCTTTCGAGCGTCGGTATGCCGAGAGCATCGAGCAGCTGCAGGAAGCACTGCGGATCGCGCCAAACCACCCGGTTGCTTATTCAAACCTTCCCAGCCAGTACCACCTGACCGGAAGATACGACGAGGCGCTCGCAGCGCTCCGGAATTTCTTCCCCGGTGACCAAGAACTCGACGAGGCGCTCGACAGGGGGTATGCAGAGGGCGGTTATCGGGCTGCACTCGTCAGATACGCTGAGACACTCGGCGCACGACCGGGGGCGGCGGAACAGCTAACCAGTACGGTCGCCATCATATATGCATGGGCGGGGGAGAAAGAGCGGACCCTGGAATGGCTCGAGCTTGCGTACCAGGCTCATGATCAAAGCCTGCCCCAAGTCGCCGCCGCAGAAGACTACGAGTTAGTGCACGACGACCCGCGGTTTCAGGAACTGCTGCGGCGGATGAACTTGCCGCACTAGTATCAAATCCGCCATTTGATTCCACGCTGCAGGCCTGAGCGGTTGCTGCCTGCTGTCGCCCCC
>JBDHAI010000401.1:0-2390 GCA_039588155.1 Gemmatimonadota bacterium
CCGCTGGCGCCCGCCGACTCGGCAGGCTCGGCGGTCTTGACCCTGAGCTATCGGGACCAATACGGGAATACGACAGCGACGCTGTCAGAGATCCACAAGATCGAAATCGACATCACGGCCGTCGGGTCAGTACCCCTGATGCGAGGCGCTTCGCCGCTGAGCAAGGACCGCTCGCTGGCTGTGATGCTACGCAATGCCGGTCGATGAATAGACTAAAAGAACCATCCGAAAACCGAGTCAGCTGCCAGTCCGGTTACGGGCTGCCGGCTACCATTCTCATGATCGTCATCTTCGTGGTCATGGGCCTGGCTGGGCTCTCCATGGCGCGCCAGGAGCTTCGCACACAGACGCGAACGACCTCACGAGAGATCGCGTTCTACGCGGCGGAGACCGGCCTCGGCAATGCTGTGAAGAACTGGAACAGACCCGGCGGCGTGGAGATGCCGGGCACGAATTGGATCGTTGACCAAGGGACCCTGCCGGGCGGAGCCAGCTACCGGGTGGCCGCGACGCGCCTCGACGCCGGAGCCGTGCATGCGCTGTTCGCGATTCGCTCTCAGGGTAAAGCACCGGATGGGGTGACTCAGCAGGCGGGCTTGCTGGTCGCCACGCTCCCGGTGGATGGCTTGTTCAAGGGCGCCCTGCAGGTGAAGGACAGCGTGGAGCTCGCCGGGACCGCCGACGTCAGCGGGTTCGATCACATCCCTGCCAGTTGGAACGGGCCCTATTGCTCGGCCCTGGACGATCACAAGGCTGGGGTCGTGATGGCCGAGGACACTATGTTCGAGCGGAGGGGCGCCGCCGATCACGATGGCATCCCGCCGCTGCTGGAAGATTCGGACACCGCCGGCTTCTTCGACTTCGGTGACGTCACGTTCGACGAGCTGGCCGCCGAAGCCGACATCAGCCTTCCTGACGGCCAGGTCGTCGATAACGTAACCTACCCCCTCGGGCCGTCGCTCAACGGGGACGGAAGCTGCGACACCTCCGATCCAGGGAACTGGGGCGACCCACTGAACGCCGGCCAACCGTGCAGCAACTGGTTCCCGATCATCTACGTCGCCGGCGACTTGACGTTGCAGGGTAACCAGGAGGGTCAAGGCCTGATGCTGGTGGAGGGTGATCTACGGGCGGCCGGTGGCTTCGAGTTCTTTGGCCCGGTGATTGTTAAGGGTGAGCTGATCGCCGAAGGTGGATTCCGGTTCTATGGCGGTGTGAAGGCGCAGGAGACGCAGTTGGGCGCAGGCAATGCCGAGATCTTCTACAGCAACTGCGTGCTGCAGCGGGCGCTCAGCCACACCAGTGCCTCGAAGCCGCGCATCCTCAAAGAGCGGCCCTGGTTCCAGAGCCGCTAAGCTGACCGCAGCTGACTAGGGTTCGTAGATCTCGGTCGCGGGAAAGGTCAGCGCGTAGCCGTACCACCTCGTGAAGAGCTGCAGGGGACGCTCGATCTCCAGCCGCTCACCGTCCGAGCCGAAGAGGACCCCTCCTCGAATCATTTCTCCGCTGTCCAGAACAAGCTCTTTGTCTCGCCACTCCGCGTTCATTGCCCTCGTGTAGAACGCCGATAGCGCGTGCCCGGCCGGGTCGAAGTAGACCAGCAACCGTCGGCCGTCAAAATCATCGATCAGGAAGTCGTTGCGCGCAGCGATGTGCTCTAGCGGGTAATAGCGCTGTATTCGCTCGCTCCACACGCCGAGTCCTACGTCCATCGTGGGGCGCCGCGTGTCTTCGCCAGCCATGGTGTTGCGCAGCCCAGCGGGTAGGGCAGGCACGCTCTCGGCCAGCGGCCACCAGCGGCTGCGCTCGCCGCGGATCGGCCGGTCGGATAGCGCCACGTTCAGATCGTCGTACGCCGCGAGCGCTTGGTCCACGCTCAGGTGCAACAGGTTGGATTGCCCGGCGAGCCGTGTGCCTGCGAGGGGACCGTAGAGGCAGGCGCCGGTGATGTGATGCCAGTAACCGCCCGTCTCGCGATCCTTCAAGATCGAGACACCGTCATAGAGTCCGACGAACTCGAAGTGGTACGTCTTGCCGTCGATCACCGGGGTCAGACCGACCCCTGTATTGCAGACGGGTCAAAAGGAGACCATCCAGGGCTCGCCGGCGATCTCGCCCTGGGCTATGTGATGGTAGGCCAACTGGTCGACGGCGAAGGCCAGCGTCCCGGCCGAGTGCTGCATCACCAGGAGCGGGGTGGCGGCGTTGAGCATCCCGTCGTCCAGCGCCTGCTGCAGCGGCCGGGTTTGAGTCACGTAGAAGGGCTTGTAAGTCGTGCTGTCCAGAACGAAGGCGCGGTCGAGATCGAAGCCGCTGGCCGTATCGGTTTCCTGTGCCCGAGCGGTGGCGGGGACCAGAAGGCCGAGCCACAGGATAGACGAGACGATCGC
>JBDHAI010000402.1:0-2390 GCA_039588155.1 Gemmatimonadota bacterium
CGTCCATGTAGTGGAGATACAGAAGGAAGCGGTCGTCGCCGACGTTCCTCAGGAACTCGACGGCGGCATCCGTGAGGTCACGGTCGGTGCCGGGCAGCTTGACCGCCGAGGGGCTCTTCTGGTTGAGACCCGCAGGCCGCTTGCGGGGCAAGGGCAGGAAGTACAGATCGAAGCCCTGGTTGAATTTGAAGGTGGGGGCCACCCATCCGTTGCGGAAGAGACCGACAGTGCGATAGCCGGCATCGCGCAGGGTCTCCGCCGGAGTCGCGAGCGCCTCGGGCATCCCATGGGACCAGCCGGTGATGCGATTCGTCGCGGGGTAGGTCGAGGACCACAGCGAGGCCATCGAGCTCTTGGTCCAGGTGGACTGGGCGAGGGTGTCGGCGAAGCGTACGCCCGAGCTGGCCAGGGCCTCGATGACCGGGCTCGTCGCGCGCTCGTAGCCGTACGCGGACAGACGATCGGCCCGCAACGTGTCGATCAGCACGAAGACCACGTTGAGGTCTTCGCGCGTCGCCAGCTTCCGGATCTCCTCCCAGGACCCCCACGGCCGATCCGGTGTGCGGATCTCGATCAGCTGGGAGAGGCCCGCGACGATCAAGCCGACCGTCACGGCCACCAGCAGCGCGGGCCACCCGAGGAGTCTCCGCATGCAGGCGATTCCTCCTCGTCGGGACGGGCTGCTGCGGCGCGAGCGGGAGCGAAGCAGCACGACAGTCTATCGCCGGCGCAGACTTTCTGCACGAGGAGCGGAGCGGGCGGGGATCCAGAAAAAAGGGCGGCCACCCGAAGGTGGCCGCCCCAGCTGATCGTCGTCGGCCGCTGGAGCCGACAACAACTAGCCTACTTGTTCCGCTTGCGGCTCCGACCGTAGAGGGCCAGACCAGCAATTCCCGATCCGAGCAGCAGCAGCGTACCCGGCTCCGGAATGACGTGGATCGCGAAGGTCGCGAAGATCGGCAGCTGATTGCCCAATGCGCTCACGTAGGTGGGCGTCACGAGCGTGATCGAGCCGCTGGCGGTCGTCAGGCCACCATTGTTGGTTCCGGTGGACGCCAGCGCCTGGGAGGTCGTCGTGGTGGTCATGACGGTCTGACCGATCGCGAAGACCGTGTTCGTGTTGCTGCTGATGAACGAGATCCTGGCCTGTCCCGTCGTCCACACACCGTTCTCGAAGAAGAAGCCACCGGTAGTCGGAGGCACCATCGTGCTTCCACCCTGGCCGATGAGCGCCGCCCCGAGCGGAATCGGGAGCACGACGTTGCCCGGCAGCCTCACGCTGACGGTGCCCGAGAGGGCCATCGGACCGTTGATGCCACCACCCACGATGCAGCCAGCCGGCGTGATGCCAGGCGGGCAGATCTCGGCGGGCGTGTTGGCTTCTACGTTGCCAGGAAAGAACGACCCGGCGAGGTTGTCGATGCCCGCCACGGCGATGACCGACACAACTGCCGTGGTCGTGGTGACCGGGAAGTTGAGGGTCGAGGGTGCGCTGACCAGGAACGGAGGTACGACGACACCGCCCGAGACCGTGTCGACTGTGATGACTCCAGCTCCGGATGCCGTAATGGTCCCGATGTTCTGAATCGCTACGGTGAGCGTTGCACTCGCGTTGTGCGTGACTAGCGCCGCGTTAGCGGAGCTACCGAACAACAGCGCTCCGGCGGCGACCAGACCCAACAAGTTTCGCTTCATGGTGTCTCTTACTCCCTTGCCCGCCCTTGCACCTGCACTCTGCTGGCCCACCCGGCGGCGCGTTTCAGCGAGATACATAAGCAAGCAGCGTGCCATTCAGCAGCGAGCAGAGCGAATCCTCAACTACCTGAAAAACAATAGGAATTCTGACGCGGTCTGAGCGAGATCACTTCTTCCCCCGGGGAAAGGGAAAAACGCTTCCTCTCGAAAGGGAAAACTCGTTCCTTCGGTGCCCTTCGAGGGGCGCTGGCTTCCCTCACCGGGGCTCTCTGGCGCCCGACGCTTCGAGCTTTGAGGCGTGCGCATTGCAGGTATACTGACACGCCTTTTTCCATGAGCTCATTCTTTGGAGGTGCCGGCGGTGATAGGTAGACCGCGGCGGATCGCGTCGACGTCGAACGAAGAGCTGGCGGCGACGCCGCGCGCCCGGCCCCGCTCGCGCTGGAGGGTGCTCGCGCTCGCGCTGCTGCTCGCATGCGCCCCGAGCGTGGACGAGCAGCTGGAAACGATCCGCCTGCAGCAGGAGATCGGCTCGTGGGAGGAGTCGGTGGCCGGCCTGCGTGAGCTTCTCGAAGCCCAGCCCGATCACCCAGAGGCCAATCTCCTGCTGGGGCGGGCACAGCTGTCCCTTGGCCAGCCGGCCCTCGCGATCTGGCCGCTGGAGCGGGCCACCCGGGCGCCGGGGTGGGCCAACC
>JBDHAI010000403.1:0-2383 GCA_039588155.1 Gemmatimonadota bacterium
CCGGACGGCTCCGCGCGCGGTCTGTCTTAGGCGACGCTGGCCGGCGCCCTAGTGGATGGCTGCCGATCACTGCTTCTCAAGATACGCGCTTCCCATCAAATACCGTGATTCCAACGCCATCGATCTACGTGAATACGCTCAAGCGCATGGCGGTATGCAATCCGCAACCTTGATTTCAGCTTTGAGCTCGGAGCTGAGCGTGATGATCGCCGCCGAGCTCACAACGCGACAACGCCCCGATCGAGCCATCGAGAAACTCGCAACCTGAACCAGATCGCCACCCTCGAAGACCCTGATCCAATGGCGGGATTGGGGCTAGACTAGAGGATTGGGGCTAGAAGACCGTCGAGCCGGACTTCTCGTCGCACGGGCCAACCACAGCCCGACTTCGCCGCCCAGTCGACTGGTCGATCGGTCCCTCGCTGGGACATCTCCCGAACGGCCCCGGGATCACCTCGCTCGACTCGCGATCCGGACGCACATAACCCCACGCCATGAACACTCCGTCAGCGTCGGTATCGCAGATCGCCTCCGCGGTAAACGCCTGGGCTTGTCCATCCTCGTTGGCTGAGCCGACTGCGACCGCATAGCGGCACGACACGCGCGGAACCTCTTCGAGCGCGAGAGGCATACCGATCGTCTTTGCCCCTTCGGGGTAGTCGATCCGGTCAACGGAGGCCTGGCCAGGAGGGCCGCTCGGAAACGAAGGAAAGGCGACGTACTCGCCGAACTCGGCGAAGTGGCCTTCCTCTGCTGTCCTGATGGCGGAGAGAACGATTTTGGGCTCGGATGAGCTGACTGCCTGGCTGAACCTCAGATAGTTCGGAACCGCGATGGCTACTAGCAACAGGAGGGTGGTGCCTGCGCCGGAAACTGCGAGCCATCGCACCCACCTCTTCGCTGCCCCGGACTCCCTGGGTGTTCGGAGCAGCATCCAGGCCGCGAGGAAGATCAACGACGCATAGAGCGCCGCTGGTATCGCGACAAGAAGGTCGAGTGCGGAGAGGTTGCCCGCGGCGAGCTTTTTCAGAACGGCGACGGCTCCTGTGACCGCACCGACCGAAAACAGCAGTCCTAGGCATCCGAGTACAAGGCCGAGCAGAATCTCGAGCGCTCGTAGCATGGTCGTATACTCGGCACCGCCCCATCCCAACTTGAATCGAGAGCGAGCTCACGAAGTGCAATTTTCGAAACGCCCACATTCGGCCCGTAGGGTGCCCCAGCCACGTGACCCGCGGGATTGGACGTAACGGCGACTTACCGCAAGTCCTCGGAATCCTCCCACCATCCGGCTGTCCGTCCCGAAAACTCATGGTTGTGAAGCTGGGGCCTCGCGGCCAAGGCAATCAAGCGAACAAGAGATAGGTCGCGGTCTCGGGTCGTCGCTCAATTCGGCCAGCAACCGGCGGTGCAGTCGCTGATCGGCGCTCTCCCCGATCTCGGCGTCCGTGGTGCGATCCTCGGCATCCCTTGATGGCGCGCCGAAGGCGAGTGAGGGGTGCCAGGTTCTCGCGCCTCAGGCAGCCATGCGCTCGTAGTGCCGGTAGAGACCGCCGGCCTCGCGGATCGGGGCGACCTCGCCGACCTCCGGCGGCTGCACGGACCGGGACTCGGGGCAGTCCATCTCCAGGGACTCGTGGCAGCGCCAGCGGTGGTAGTGGGTCAAGTAGTCCTTGAGGATCCGCCGTAGATGCCGCTCACTGAGAACCACGACGTTGTCGAGGCATTCGCGACGGATGCTGCCGATCATCCGCTCGACGTAGGGTGATTGCCACGGACTCCTCGCCGCGATGATCACTTCCTCGATGTCCATTGAATGGATTCGTCTGCGGAAGTCAGCGCCGTAGGCGCCATCTCGGTCTCGGAGGAGAAACCGCGGCGCTGTGTCCCACGGGAATGCTTCTGTGACCTGCTGGCCCGTCCTCCGCGCAGTCCGGTGCCGCGCGTCAACGGGCTTCGGCGTTCGTTTCGAAGACGTGGGCGACGAGCCGCTCTTCCCCCGCGGCGACTTCGATCCGGCGTTCCGCGCTGCCGAACTCCGGGTGCCAGAAAGACAGGGAGTGGACGCCCGGAGCCAGCTCGAGAGACCCCGCTCGCGGCATCGAGAAGGTCGGGCCGCCGTCGATGCGGATCTCCGTGCGAGGTGCGGTCTCGAAGCGGATGTGCGCCGTCCCGCGCGAAAGCCCCGGCGGCAGGAGATCCGCGGGGACCGCGCCGAGGCGAACGGCACCGACCCCGCCGAGCACCGCCGCGCACGCGGCCGCTGCGGCCGCCCAGCGCAGCCCGCGGCCCCGGCGCGTCTCCGCCGGTTCGCGAGAGACGCGTTCGGTCTCGTTCCCTTCCGCCTGGAAGACCTTGCGCTCCCACAGCCAGGTCGCGATCT
>JBDHAI010000404.1:0-2358 GCA_039588155.1 Gemmatimonadota bacterium
CGGCATGACGAGCCGCTTGCTGTCGTTCGGGAAGTCGTGGTGAACGCCGTGGGCCAGGAAGTAGTGCTTGTGTCGCAAGCCGGTGATCTTGGCGAACGCGGGCTCGCCCGGCTCTAGAGTGGCCACGATGTCGCGGACCTCGGCTTCAATCTGCGGCGTCGCGTGGAAAGCATAGCGATGCACGAAGTACTCGGCCACAGTCCAGACCAGGATGCCCGCAAAGAACATCCCCGCGATCGCGAGTGCGCTCAGACCCCGGGAGTAGCTCAGGTAGAGTGTGAAGCTGATTACGGGGATGTAAATAATGTGCGGCACAGCCGGATGCACGTAGGTGAACCGTTCGAGAAAGTCGCTCTTGAAGATCCTGACCGACTCGTCCTTGTTCGATACGTACTTCCTCGCCATCTCATAACCTCCAGAGTTCAGTGAACCCCTCGCAAGTCTCGCGACCCGCGGGCGCTCTCTTCGACCCGTGTTCATGCCAATATGACTGCTAGACTATATAAGAAGCCGCCAGGTAAGGAAAGGGGCTGGAGGCTCGATTTCGCCGGTCCTTGAACCCACGCCCCTCAGCGCTAAGTTCCCGGGCACTATGGAATGGCTTCGGAATCTACGTGCTTTGCTGACCGTGGGCGGCGGGGTCTTCAAGGGGCTGGACGAGGAATCCGCCGGGGCCGACCCCATCGGCCTTTTCGACCACTGGCTGAAAGACGCGCGGCGGGCCCGCATCTATCTGCCCGAGTCCTTCGCGTTGGCAACGGCAACGGGCGACGGCGTCCCGGCCGCCCGGATGATGCTCTTCAAGGGTACCGACGCCGGTCAGGGCTTTCGCTTCTTCACCAACTTCGAGAGTCGTAAGGCGGACGAGCTTACAGCGAACCCCGTCGCGTCGATGGTCTTCTACTGGCCGATCTTGCACCGGCAGGTACGAGTCGAAGGGCGTATCGAGAAGCTGAGCGAGGAGGAATCGCGAGCTTATCACCAAACACGGCCACGCGGGTCGCAGCTCGGCGCCTGGGCATCCCGACAAAGCTCGGTGATCGACGATCGTCGTTACCTGGAAGAGAGCTACCGGGAGCACGAGCAGCGCTTCGGCGGACGCGACGTTCCGCTACCTCCCTTCTGGGGTGGCTATCGGCTGGTCGCCGAGCGGATCGAATTCTGGCAGGGCCGTGCGAATCGCCTGCACGATCGCCTGCGCTACACGCGAGAGGGCAACAGGTGGAGGGTCGAGCGCCTCTCGCCGTAGCGGTAGCTGAGCCAGCCGTGAATTCCCTTATCAAGGAGTAGAATATGCTCGAGTATGAGGAGAGCATCGTCATCGCGCGGCCCGTCGACGAGGTTTTTGCCTACATGCAGGACATCGACAAAGAGCACGAGTGGCAGCCTAACCTGAGGGAGGCGGTGCAGGAGCCCGAGGGCGAACCTGGAGTCGGGACGGTGCGGCGCTACGTGAGCGAGTTTATGGGAAAACGCTTCGAGAACGTCTATGTCAATACGGCCTACGAGGCGAACCGCCGGGTGGCCTACAAGACATCGCCGGAATCCGACACGCAGGCCGTCGGAGAGATCGTGTGGGAGACGGTGGCTGACGGCACGCAGGTGACCATGCGCGTCGAAGTTGAACTGGGCGGAATGATGCGGTTCGTGCCGAAGGGGCTCGTCATGTCGGTGGCAAAGAAGGAGCTGCTCGATTCGCTCGGCCGGGTGAAAGCGCTACTTGAAAGCTGAAGAGCGGACCACCAAGCGTTACGGTTCCGGAACCTTCCGGAGCTAGCCGGCGTTACTACCTTCGAGCCGACAAGATCGAAAACACTGACTCAGAGGCTTTGAGGAGGAACATATGAGAAAAGCTCTGCAAGTCGCTGGACTTCTAGCGGTTGGCGTGGCCACGATCGCCGCCGCCGACCATCACTCGATGCCGTCTAGCTGGAACATAGACCACAACCATAGCGCGATCGCTTTCTCGGTGCGGCACTTTTTCACGCCGGTGAAAGGTAGCTTCTCGGATTACGAGGTCATGCTCGACTTCGATGCCGAGCGGCCCGAGAACAGCAGTTTCGAGGTGAGGATCGCTGTGGCGAGCGTCAACACGGGCGTCGAGAAGCGGGACAACCACCTCCGCTCCGGAGACTGGTTCGAGGCCGAGAAGTATCCGTATCTGACGTTCAAGAGCACTTCGATCACGCGGACCGGCGCCAACGAGTTCTTGGCAAAGGGTGACCTGACCATCAAGGACGTGACCCAGGAAGTGGAAATGCCGGTCACGATCCTCGGCATCAAGGAGATCCCCGAGCCGATGCAGGAGATGCTCGGCGGCGTCAAGCGGGTCGCCAGCTTCGAGGGGGGTGCGGAGAT
>JBDHAI010000405.1:0-3124 GCA_039588155.1 Gemmatimonadota bacterium
GCACCGGCACGGGCCACTGGGCGATGATCGGTCCGGTATCGTAGCGCTCGTCCACGAAGTGGATGGTCGGCCCGGAAACGGCGACGCCCGACTCGATCACCGCCTCGTGCACGTGATGCCCCCACATGCCGGAGCCGCCGAACGTGGGCAGCGGGCCCGGGTGGATGTTGATGATGCGGCCGCGGAACGCGCGAACGACGCTCGCGGGGACGAGCTTCAGGTAGCCCGCCAGCGCGATGATCTCGACCCCGTGCTCGCGCAGCGTGGCGAGCAGGGCCTCACCGAAGGCCCCTTTGTCGTCGTAATCCTTGGGCGGGATAACGGCGGTAGCCGCGCCCGCCTTCTCGGCGCGTTCCAGCGCGCCGATGCCGGGCCGGTCGCTAATGACCAGGACGATGCGACACGAATCGTCGGGCTGGCCGCTGGAGCCGAAGCTATCAAGGAGGCTTTGGAGGTTTGTGCCTCCACCAGAGGCGAACACCGCAACCGCTGGAGTGGATTTCATGTCGTGTTCCTGATGTTATTCAACGTTCAACAGTCACCGTTCTACGTTCAACGTTCAGGTGAACGTTCAGTCGAACGTTGAACGTCGAACGTCGTCTGTTGACTGTTGATTCACGTCGTCTGTTGACTGTTGATTCAGTTTCTCCAGAATCCGATCAGCCGCCTCGGCAAGATTCTCCACCCGTTCGACGTGATCCGATCCAGGCGGAGCTCCTTGCCCCCCGGCGCCGGTCCGGACCAAATAGCCCAATCCGCCCACGTGCTCGGTCACCGCGACGTCGCGCCAGCGGTCGCCGACGTAGAAGGACCGGCTCAGGTCGATCGACAGGTCGCGCTCTGCCTGGCGGTACATGCCGTCGGCCGGCTTGCGGCATTCGCAGGGTCCGTTGAGATCCCTCCAGCGTAAAGAGACCGCGGGCGATGCCCGACTGGTTCGTCACGAGGACGATCAGCAGGCCCGCCTCCTTCAAGCGCCGCACCGCAGCGGCTGAACCCGGAATCAGCGCCACCCCCTCGGGTTCACCCAGGTCGCCGCGCTCCTCGATCAGCGTGCCGTCGCGGTCGATGAACGCCGCGCGATGTCGAATGGCTTCGCTACCGCCCACGCGCCAGCACCTCCAGCACGCGTCGCTTGAAAACCTTCTCCTCGTCCGGGAGCACGGTGCGCGGATCGAGCACCAGGGCGTCGTCCTTGATCCGGCCGATGACCGGTGGCTCGCCGGCGCGACACGCCGCTTCCAACGCCTTTGCCGAGCGATGGGGCACGCTGATCCGCAACACCCAGGTATCGAGAGCGGCCCCTGGGTAGGAGCCGCCGCCGACCTGGCCGACATCGTGGGCGAGCTCGATCTCGGCTTGCGGGGACTGGTCACGCAACTCGGCAGCGATCCGCTCGGCACGCCCGCGCAGCGCCTCGCCGTTCGCCTGTATCATCGCCAACGCCGGGATCTCGGACCGGGCGGTCCCCTGGTCGCGCCAGAGGCGGAGCGTGGCCTCGAGCGCGGCGATGGTCAGCTTGCCGACCCGTAGCGCTCGCAGCAGCGGGTTCCGACGCAGGCGATCGATCAACTCAGCACGACCGACCACGATTCCCGCTTGCGGTCCGCCGAGGAGCTTGTCGCCACTGAAGGTTACGAGATCGGCGCCAGACTTCAGCGACCCCTGCACGCTGGGCTCCCACGGCAACCCTAAAGCCTCAGCCTCGGGTAAGAGGCCGGAACCGAGATCGTGCACCACCGGGATTTGATGCCGGTGGGCGATCTCCGCGAGCTCCGCTATCCCCACCTCGGCCACGAAACCCGACTGCTGAAAGTTCGAGCGGTGCACCTTGAGCAGCGCGCCCGTTTCCGGTCCGCTCGCCCCCTCGTAGTCGCCCGGGTGCGTGCAGTTCGTCGTCCCCACCTCGACGATCCGCGCGCCGCTCTTGGCGATGATCTCCGGCACTCGGAACGAGCCGCCGATCTCCACCAGCTCGCCCCGCGAGATGATCACCTCGCGGCCCTCGGCCAGCTCGTTGAGGGCGAGCACGACGGCGGCCGCGTTGTTGTTGACGACGAGAGCGCCGCCGGCGCCGGTGAGCTCGACGAGCAGTTCGGCGCAGTGCTCGTGTCGCGAACCGCGGCGGCCGGCGTCGATCTCGTACTCCAGATTGCTGTAACCGGAGGTGATGTGATCGAGCGCTTCCCGGGCCGCCGGCGGCAGCGGCGCTCGCCCGAGGTTGGTGTGCAGTGGAATTCCGGTCGCGTTGATCACCCTGCGGAGCGACGGCCGGTCCATGGTCCGCAGCTCGCCCTCGGCCCCCGCGGCGATCTCGACGACCTCTGGCACCGAGTCGCGTCGGCCCGCGGCCATTTCCTCACGCATGCGGTCGAGCGTGCGGCGGAGCGCGGCAATCACGAGCACCCGGGGACGCGCCTCCAGCAAGCCCGCGAAGTGCTCGGACTGTAGTAGAGAGTCGACGCTGGGAATCCGTCGTCGTGAATCGTTCATCGCTTCACAGCACGCAGGCTAATTCGGCGGTGGCGGATCAGGCGGCGGCTCCGGCGGCTCTTCCTCGGGCTCCGGAGCCAGCAACTCGAATTCAGCTTCGCCGCCCCCCGTCAAACCGCTCAGGTTGACGATGTTCCGGGACGTGACGATATGAGTTCCGATGGGAACGCGGACACTGGCGATCACGTAGATCCGACGGTCCGGCAGTCGGGCCGGCTCTTCCAGTTCTTCTGCCTCAGCCTCCGGCGCCTCTTCCGGTACGGGCTCCAGCTCCGGCGGCGGCACCTCGGCGGCCAGCGTATCCAGTGCGAAGGCCGTGTCCGGCACTGCAGTCGTATCCGCCGCGGCGGCCGCGGCCGCCGCTGCCGCGGCCTCGAGAGCGGCCAACGAGTCCGCGCGCACCCGCCGTACCGCCTCGACCGAATCGCGCCAGACCGTGTACTGCCAGAAGTGGAACACGGTATCGATGGCGACCGGCGCGCTGTCCTCCAGCGCGAATACCTGCACGTCCGACGTGGCGAGCAATACTTCCGGATCCAGATAGCCGTCGAACTCCAGCTCTAAGACCATGGAGTCGAGCGGTTCTGCCAGAGCGAGTACGGGACCGATGGTATCGTGACGGAAGACGTCG
>JBDHAI010000406.1:0-2328 GCA_039588155.1 Gemmatimonadota bacterium
CATCGACGTCGAGAATGTCCTCCCGCGGCAGCCAAACGTACTCCTCCTCGGGCATGCAGTACGTGCAGCGCAGGTTACACATGTCGATGAGCGATACCCGCAGACTTCTCAGCTGGCGCCCGAGCCTGTCCACTTCGCTCGTCTGCGACACCTCTTTAGCCGTCGCCATGCTGGCCACGCTTCCGGATCTGTTCAACTCGCACGTCCTGCGTCTCGCTTGTCGTCGAGCTTCCTCGAGAGTTCCTCAGTCTGGCCGGCGCGCGGTTGAAATGCAAGTCACCCCCACCAAGGAAACCTGACCGGGATTGGGGATGTTCTATACACGTATGCAGATAAGCGTGCCTAAACAGGGGTCTTTCATGAAGAATCGAGTCCGCTCGACCGCCGCGTTGCTAGGTCTTGTGTTGTCACTGGTCGCCTGCGAAGAGGCGGACTCCCAGGTCGGTGAGGGCGAGCGCTCCGGCGGACAAGCCGACGTGCCCTTCAGCACACGAGATTGGAAGACGGACTTCTCGAAACACTCCGTCCCGTTCGATGAGATCCTCTCGGGCGGCCCACCCAAGGACGGGATCTCCGCCATCGACCACCCAAAGTTCGTTCCGGTGAACGCGGCCGACGACTGGATAGCCGATCGAGAGCCGATCGTGACCTTCGAACATGACGGTGTGGTGCGCGGCTATCCCTGGCAGATCCTGATCTGGCACGAGATCGTCAACGACGAGGTCGCCGGCCTACCCGTCTCCGTCACTTATTGCCCGCTCTGTAACACCGCCATCGCCTTCGATCGGCGCCTCGGTGATCGGGTGCTCGACTTCGGCACGACTGGAAAGCTCCGTCACAGCGATCTGGTCATGTACGATCGCCAAACGGAAAGCTGGTGGCAGCAGGCCACGGGCGAAGCCATCATCGGGGCGTTGACGGGAGAGGTGCTCACGTTCCTGCCCGCACCTACCATGAGCTGGGCCGACTTCAAGAACCAGTATCCCAGTGCTCAGGTGCTGAGCCGGGACACGGGACACCGGCGTTCTTACGGAGCGAACCCGTATAGCGGGTATGACACGGGTCAGCCTTTCCTCTACCGCGGCTCCGTTGATCCGCGGCTTCCGACCATGGCACGTGTCGTCGTCGTGCAAGCTGATGAGGCGGCTGTGGTCTATCCGATGGAAAGACTGCGTGAGGAGAAGGTCATAAATCACCGAGTCGGAGACATGCCGGTCGTGCTGTTTCACCGAGCGGGTACAGCGTCGGCCGTCGACGCGCGTGACATCGGGGACGGCCGAGATGTCGGCAGTGCGGCGGTCTACTCGCGTAATGTGGACGGCCAAGAGTTGAGCTTTCATGTCGATGGCGACGGCTTCCGTGACAGCGAAACCGGGACGCGGTGGACCACCTTCGGAGAAGCGGTCGAGGGTCCCCTGGCCGGCAAGCGGCTGAGCGAGCTGGTCGCGTATGTGCCATTCTGGTTTGCTTGGGCGGCATTTGCCCCGGACACGCCCGTGTACGGGCTGTGATGATGAGGGAAGAGCCGATATTGTAGCGCTGGAGCGAGGTCGCTGTTCGGTGTCCGACTGTCACGACAAACCCGATCGATCCATGCCCATTGCCAAAGCTTGCGTCTACTGCGCCTCCAGCACCCAGGCCGATCCCGCATATCTCGGTGCCGCTGAGCGACTGGGGAGGATCCTGGCGCAGAATCATGTCACCATCGTCTACGGTGCCGGGGGCGCGGGCTGCATGGGCCGTCTGGCCGATGCCGCTTTGTCCGAGGGCGGCGCGGTCATCGGCGTCATCCCCCGTTTCATGAAAGACCTCGAGTGGTATCACAGAGGTCTCAGCGAGTTGCGCCTGGTGGAGGATCTCCAGGATCGCAAGCGCGAGCTGATTTGCGGGGTCGATGCCGTTGTCGCCTTGCCGGGTGGCTCAGGAACGCTGGATGAGCTGATCGAGGCGATATCACTGAAGCGGCTGGGGACCTTCTTGGGCCCCATCGTCATCGTGAACATCCGAGGCTTCTTCGATCCTTGCATTCAGCTATTGGAGCGCTGCATCGAAGAGCGCTTCATGGATCCACGCCATCGGCAAATGTGGCAGGTGGTCGAGCACCCGGAACAGGTCCTCGAAGCCTTTAGCACAGCGCCGACATGGACCCGCGACGCCCTAAGTTTCGCGGCGGTCTGACCTTAAGCGCCCCGTTCCAGCCCGCTCTTTTATCAAACCGCCCGCGTCTGTAACTTTCCGTCCCAACGCCCAAAGTCCGAAGGGTGGAGGTTGACCGAGGGGCAGCCAGTCGCGAGCCTCTCAGTAGCAACCCTTCCATCGACCACTGAG
>JBDHAI010000407.1:0-2274 GCA_039588155.1 Gemmatimonadota bacterium
GAAGCGCGATCTCGGTCAACAGGCCGGCTCCCGCGAAGCGCGAGAGCTCGCGACCGAGGGCCTGGCGCTCTCTCAGCAGCTCGAAGCCCGACAAGGTGTGAAGCTCCCGTCCCTCCTTGCTATAGTAGGTGGCCACCCCATCGGTGAAGGGCTCGAGCAACCCCCCGAAGCGGCTCTTGGGACGCCGGGCACCTTTCGCGATCACCGAGGCGAGACCCTGGTCGCGGGTGAGCAGGCGAAGGATCTTGCTCGTCTCGCTGTACTCGTAAGTCTTTAGAACGGTCGCAGGGGTCGTAACAAGCGGCATCTCTCGTGACCTGAATTCGATGTTCAGAAATCAAGTTACAGCCGTGATGGGGGTCCGCGGTAGCGCCTAACCGGCCGCCCCCTGGGGAGAGCGCGCGCCACGGCGCCAGACGTAGGCCGCCGCTGCTGACGCGGCTAGGGCCGTCGCGACGAGTACCGCGAAACGCTGGCGACCATCGGTACCACGGTTCAGCAGTTCGATGCTCGGCACCTCGTTCGACCGGAGCTGGCGGGCGACATACGAGCGATACGGCCGGGTCGGCGGCCCGACGTCGGCCTCGCGGGTGAAGGCTCCGCCGACTCTGGCATCCACGCTCCCCTTCTCGATCTCGAGAACGAGCTCCTCGACCGGGACCTCCGCGCCCAACCCGACGGTTCGGGCCGTTGCGGGCAGCCGATACATGAAGAGGATCTGGAACGGCTCGGACGCAATCGGACCGACGACCGTCAGCCGCGAACGTTCGAGCCCGACCTGGACGGGCGCTAAGTCGCCGCCCAGCATGCGAAACCCGTCCGCGACGATCGGCAGCATGATGAGCGCGAGAGGAGCGGAGTCGCTCGCAGCCCACCCGACTGGATCTCCGAGAGAGACGGATAGCGACTCGAACACGCGGTAGTCGCCGGCCGCGTCCCGGGTTAGCCTGACCTGACGGGTCAGCACAGTTGCGGCTGGACCCTGCGGCTGACGGGCGGCGCCGCCGAGCGTGACGGCGGGCAGGCTGATCGGCAGGAAGGCGGTGAAAAGAAAAAGCCGCCGGGGCACGAAGCGCCGGCGGCGTTCAGCTGACTTCCCCCTCGAGATCACGGAATGAAACGACCGAAATCTTCCGGGTTCAACCGCTTCAGATACTCTTTGAGCTGGTCGGCATCCATGCCCGCCGTCTCATCGGACTCTTCGCCTTCAGCGGCCTCGCCGGGCTCGCCGGGCTCGATCTCCGACGATTGTATCTCGATCGATGCCTGTTCCAGGAGATCGTCGTGCGCGAAGATCGGGGCCTTGGCCCTGAGCGCAATGGCGATGCTGTCGCTAGGCCGCGCGTCGATCGACACCACGTGGCCATCGGATCTCAGGATCAGTTCTGCGTGGTAGGTATTGTCGACGACTTTGGTGATCAGGACGTGCTGCAATTCTGAACCCAGTCCCTGCAACATCGCGGTGAAGAGATCGTGAGTGAGAGGCCGCGAGAACTTCATCCCCGCCAACTCCATCGCGATGGCGCTCGCCTCGCCGGGCCCGATCCAAATCGGGAGCACCCGCTCGCCTTCGGTCTCCTGGAGGACGACCACAGGCGTATTGGATGCTTTGTCGAGACCCAAGCTCGCGACCTTAACCTCGTTCATTTCCGCTCTCAGGTGTTAACAAAAGGCGGGCGGGAGATCTCCTATACCCAAGATACCAACCGCCCCGTCCCTGTAAAGCCCGGGCAACCGACTAGGTTCCGACGTCCCACGATGATAGGTACTTCACCTGCTCCGCGGTCAGCGTGTCCACGGCCACCTTCATCGTTTCTAGTTTCAGGCGCGCGATTTCACGATCGATGTGCTCGGGTGTGCGGTGGACCGAAACGTCGAGCTCGGAGCCGTGCTGAACGAGATGCTCGGCCGCCAGCGCCTGGTTCGCGAAGGACATGTCCATGACCGACGCCGGGTGGCCTTCCGCCGCCGCCAGGTTGATCAACCGTCCCTCGCCGAGAACGAAGACGCGGCGTCCATCGATGCGATACTCCTCTACGTATTCCCGGGCCTCCTGCGGCGGCGCGTCCGCTACGGACGCCAGGCGTTCGAGATCGATTTCCACGTTGAAGTGACCCGAGTTCGCGACGATGGCGCCGTCCTTCATGGCACGGAAGTGCTCCTCGCGGATGACGCTGGTGTTGCCCGTTACGGTCACGAAGATGTCGCCGATCTTCGCGGCCTCCGCCATTGGCATGACATCGAAGCCGTCCATCACGGCCTCGAGCGCTTTGA
>JBDHAI010000408.1:0-2268 GCA_039588155.1 Gemmatimonadota bacterium
GAGGCCGAACTTCTGATTGCTGCAGAATCAGGGAGCACGGTACTCTTGCCGCCTCACGGCTGAACGCTCAGCTTCGCGATCAATGCTGACCGCGATCGCCGAGTCGCCTAATTAGGGCGGCAGTGTACCACGGACCGATTGGGCTGCGTTGTCAGGGCCAGCCGCAGCCCCGCACCGGATGGCGTGAAGGGTGAACGTGAACGGGGACGTTCTTAGAGGTTCATTTTGTGAATGGGGACGTTGTTAGGTCTTCAATTCTTCATGACCGGTATGAACGCGGATGTTGTTGAACGTTCACCCTTCGCGGCGGGTTTTTGAACTTTCTCTGCCTTCCATAGGGGAGGATCGCAAGACGTACTACCGCATTCGCACCAGATTCTTCGATCCGGGCGTCTGCCCCCGCATTGGCTCGGTGGCCTCGAGTGGGACGTTGCCTCCCGTGTTCGGACCGGGGCGACGGCACGTACATCACGGGAGCTTCGGTTTCGAATCGCGCATTCGAGTCAGACCCTGCGCTCGGCGATCTCTTAGCGGCGTCGTTCTTCACTTGAAGGTGAGAACCATCCTTCCATCTGGACCTCTTCTGGCCATCGCTTCTTTTGGTTCTTCGGAGGGGCATAGCTTATCCGTAGGATCTCCGGGACTCGGTCCCTGGACCATGACAGAGCCGGATACTCACCTCCGAACCGATTGCGCGCCGGCGCCCCGTGACGACTGCCTCTCTGTGCGTCTTCCAAACCGAGGTGTCGCCTACGCGTTGCGGTCTGACTCCGTGGCTCGCCGGTATCTCTCCGGCTTGTAGCCCTCCTCGTCCTTCCACATCCGCAATACCGTTGCTGCGATGATGCGCGCCAGCGTAATCTTGGCGAGACTTGGTTTCGTCCCCCCAGCGAGCATCCGTTCGTAGCGGTCGTAGAGCGGTCCTTTGTTCCGTTGCGTGATGACCAGGGTCGCAGCCCCTTTGAAGATGTCCTTCAGCACGTGGTTGAACTGCCGAGACAGTCCTCGCGTCTGCGGCACACGGGCTCGAATCCATCCGCCATCGGCCGTCTGCACCCAATCGGAGCTCGATCGGGTGACGATCCCGAGCCCGCAGTAGCTCCAGAACTGTCGCTTGGTGCGGAAGCGGTGAGGGGTGACCACGATCGGTACGAGCCGAGCCGCGCGAATCGGACCGATTCCCGGTGCGGTCTCCAGAATCCGCACGATGGCGTGCTTCCGCGACTCTCGGAGAAGGTCGGCCTCGACCTGCTTCTTCTGCTCCTTGAAGAATTCGAGCTGTTCGTGAAGACGGGCTGCACGCCCCCGGGCACTGGCCGGAAGTCGTTTCTCCCAGTCGTCTCGCTGGCGCGAGCTGTAAACAGAGCCACCCGGCGCCTGGATTCCTCGTGATCGATACAGGCTCTTCAGGCGCGCTTGGACACGCACCAGATCGCGTGTCGCCGTGATGTGCGTCCGGGATAGCTCCCGAAGCAACGTAAACTGCTGAGGTGCCTTGAAGATCTTCTTGTCGAGCGATCCGGTTCTCAGCTTCTCGGCCAAGCCGTAGGCATCGCGCTTGTCGCTCTTCTGGCCGCGGCTCTTCGTGACCCCCGCCACCACGATCTCGTTGACGTGCGGTCGGAGGGTCTCGTAGAGCCAGGCGCTCTGCAGCCCCTCTTCGAAGACCAAGTGCTTGTGACCCGGGATCATTCGGATCGCTTCGACCAAGGCCTGCCCATTCGTCTCGACTGCGAAGTCCTTGAGCCGCTTCCCGGCCTGCGAGACCACTGCGATCGTGCAGCTCGGTGCATGTGCATCGAGTCCGATATACCGTTCCATCGGTGGTGTCTCCTCTCGTTGGAGATTGTTGTGTGTCCAACTCGAGGATCTCCGACCGGGACTGGAGGCACCACCCCGCGCCTCTCACCACGCTCACGGCTTGGATCGCAGACGCCACCCCCCTATGATGCTTATCCGGCTGCCTCAGCCATGCCGGCAGTTGTCGCGCTTGTAATCGGGGACGTTCTTGAATGTTCAGGCTTCTGCGGCCCGTTCTGCCGACGTCCCCGCCTACCCGCTTACGAGTGTGCCGTGTCCTCAGCTTCTCTCGCGCATCGGGAGATCGATGCAGGAGGGTCGCTCGCGGTTGCGCGCGATGGCGATCGTCGGCGTGCCCTCCGCTGGGATGCGAACGAAGGTGCCGGCGTCGTGTCCAGCGATCAGGATGCGAATTCTGTGCCCCTTGCGGATCAGGACCGAGGTGGGATGCAGACCGAAGCGGAGCTC
>JBDHAI010000409.1:0-2255 GCA_039588155.1 Gemmatimonadota bacterium
CGGGGATCATACGCCGAGCAGGGCGGCTGGGTCGCGAGCACTCACACCCAAGAGCAGGCTTTGAAGCACGATTCCGAGCGCCACTGCCAGGATCGCTCCGAGGACCACACCAATGCGCATGCTGGAGAGTCTAACTGACATTCAATGTCCCACGAACATAGGTCGGTGACTCAAGAACGCCCTAGCCGCAATCAAGACCAGACGGCAGCTTTAGAGTTGCCCTTATGGCACCTCAGCTTGCGGAGTTGCTGACGTCATGGATGAATGGACCGTAGTGATCATGGTGCTGAACTCCCTCTTTATCCTCTCGGGTGCTGGCGTTTTCGGCTATTGGCTCAAACTGCGCCACGAACGTAGACACAAGCCCGAAATTGCGGAGCAGTTGGAGGAGATACGACAGGTAGTAGGCGAGCTGCGAACCCAGTTGGAGTCCCAGACAGCCGATTTGCACGAGCGCCTGGACTTTGCGGAGCGCGTTCTCACTCGCGGAGCTGGTCCGCATGACGAGTCCGATTGATCCCCTCCAGTAATCCACGGGCCAGATGGCTGGCTCTGAGCAAGGCTGGGACGGTCCAACGACGGCTCGACTTGGCACGCGCCTAGAAAGCGTGTGCCATCGGGAGTAGCTGGCAGTACGAACTTAAGCCTAACCAACTGATTAAGAGGCGGGCCAAGTCTTACATCATTTCGTTACATCTTGTTGTCAAGCCGGGAGTTCGTGTCATCCTTTGTCGTGCTTGCACCCCTCGATGTAAGACTTTGTAGGACCTAACTGACACAGAAACTGACACACCTTCCGGATGCTATGGAGTCGGTGTTTCCACCGCTGCTCAGTGGATTATGATTATGCCCTGTCGGGCGGACGCGTCATGACTTGGTGTGACAAGTCGGGAAAAGACAAGGTGTCATCGGTCGCCCCTCCAGGTCATTCGGTCCGCACCGCAACAAGGGGATCCAGCTGGGCAGCGCGCAGCGCTGGCACCAGTCCCGCAGCGACGGCTACAACCAGCATTACGGTAGCGGCGGCCGTGACGACCGCGGGGCTGGTGGGCTCCACGCCATACAGGAGGCTCCCGACAAGCGGCGCCCCGGCTATCGCGGCGGGAACGCCGACCACGAGTCCCACACCGGCGAGGACGATCACCTGGCGCAGCACCATCCATAGGATCTGGCGAGGCGTGGCGCCCACGGCGAGGCGGACGCCAATCTCGCTGGTACGCCGCGTTACGGCGTAGGACGTCACACCGTGCAGCCCGATGCTCGCTAGTAGAAGCGCGAAGCCGCCGAAGATCGTGAGCAGCTGCGTGAACACTCGCTCCTTTGCACTAGCCTGGGCGATGATCTGGGTCTGCGCTCGGATGTGGGGCACCGCGATGTCCGCGTCGATATCCGCCACCGCCGCGCGCAGCGGGCCTTCCAGCCGGGCGAGCGGCGCGGCGGTACGCACGAAGACGTGGTAGCCGCCCCAGGCGGACCGCTGGAAGGCCGACTGGTATAGCGTCGACGGCACGGGATCGCGCCGGTTGCGGTACGGCATGTCGTTTACGACGCCTACGATCTGGACGTCGACTCCACCTGTGCGCAGCGTGCGCCCGACCGGGGAAGCACCGCCGAAGATCTCACGTACCGCGGCCTGGTTCACGACTCCGACCGGCGGGGCGTCCTGTGAATCTTGGACCCCGGGCATGCGGCCTTCCAGAAGTGTGGCGCCCATCGTCTCGAGGAACGCCGGACCAATGGCGTTCCTGTACAGCGTGACGCTCTTTCCGTCAACGTCGATCGAGGAGTTTGAGACGATCCCGCTCATGGGCGCGTTCTCGACGAGCGTTACCGAACGGACGCCCGGGACCTGCTGTACGCGGGCGAGTAGCGCCTGGTAGAGCCGGGGATGCTGCTCTTGCAGCAAACGCGTGTAGCTGGGATCCACCTGAAAAGACACGACCCCGCGCGGATCGAAGCCGAGCTGCACACTTCCCAGGTTCGCCAGTGTGGAAAGAAAAAGGATGGCACCGACCACGAGGGGCACGGACACGGCGATCTGCACGGCGATGAGCATGCGTCCCGCGCGCAGGCGCGGTGTCGTACCGCCGCTGCCCTGTTTCCTGAGCCATCCGATCGGGTCGATACCGGAGAGCCGGATCGCTGGAAGGAGGCCGGACGCGATCGTCGCCACGGCCGCGAGCATTACGGCGAGTGCGAACACCTGTAGGTCCAGGCTCACCTGGATCTCGATGTCGCCGAACGCGCCCGAGCCC
>JBDHAI010000410.1:0-2246 GCA_039588155.1 Gemmatimonadota bacterium
CCGCACGAACACCAAGTTGCGTTCGCCTGTGGCAAGGATGGCCTCCGTTGGTAGCACCAGCACGTCGTGCCCGATCATCACGTCGAAGTAGAGCGTGGCGAACATGCCCGGCTTGAGCCGCAGACTTCGGTTGACTACCGTGACCCTCACCCGGTTGGTCCTCGTAGCGTGGTCCACAGTCGGGTACACGAAGCTGACCCTGCCCATGACGTGCTGTCCGGGATACGCGGCCACCTCTATGTGCGCCGGCGAGCCGACCGACACGTGCTGCAGGTCTTGCTCGAACAACTCACCTTCAATCCACACTTCGCTCAGGTCCGCGATCTGGTACAGCTTCATACCGGCCATGACACGCTGGCCATCGAGCACGTTCTTTTCCAGCACGATGCCGCTGAACGGGGAGACCAAGGTCAGTGTCTTGGTTACCTCCCCCGTCTGCTCGATGTGGTCGATCTGCTCGGCAGTGATGTCCCAATAGGAGAGGCGCCGGCGGGCAGCCTCGAGCATTTGGTTGGCATTCTGCCATGCTTCGTGGGCGGAGCTGTCCACCCGCGATTGCAGGCGCTTGGCGGTCAACAGCTCTTCCTGAGCCGCAACCAACTTCGGGCCGTAAAGCTCGAGTAGTGGTTGCCCACTTCGTACCGCCTCGCCGGTAGAGGCGACGAACAACCGCTCCACGAAGCCGTCGACCTTGAGCGTCACCTCGGCCACATTGGGCTCCGCGGCATGTATCTGTCCGACAGTCCGGATGGTGCGCTCCAACGAGCCGCGGTGAGCTGTCGTGTACACGATTCCCAACGCGCGTTCCTGCTCGGGCGTCACGTGAACCGGATTGCGTACCGCCTGGCCGGTGCTGTCGGTCATCCCGCCGCCGCCACCCGTGTGCATGGCGTGTTCTTCGGCGGTCATGCCCTCCATGGGCGATTCTTCGGCAGGTTCCCCGCCGCATGCGGCGAACAGCAGCGCAAGAGTCGCGAATGCTCGAGAGAGCTGGTTCATCAGTTACCTCCTAGCTCACCGCCAACCAGAGCCTCGATCTCCGCCACCGCGCGGTGGTGATCGGCGATGAGCCGTACGGCCTGGATTGCGTAGCGGTTTACGGTCATTTGATTGCCAACCAGAGTCATGTAGTCCACACCGCCCACCCGATAGGCCGACAGCGCCGACTCTACGGCGGCGCGGGCCTGGGGGAGCACTGAGGTGACATAGAGGTCCGAGAGAGTGCGAGCGCGCTCGGCTTCGGCTCTGAGTTCGGAGAGTCGCGCGAAGGTCTCGTTGTAGAGATCGAGCGCTCGCGCCTGCTCCAGCGACCTCATCGCTGCCATCTCTCGCCGCAGCGGCAGCTGGCGCGAGCCGGCAAATATCGGGATGCTCACACCGACCATGAGGGTCGCCAGGTCCTCGAGATCCGGGCGTTGGCCGTATCCCAGGGTCACGGAGACATCCGGATAGAGCTGGCGGCGCGCCGCTCTATAGCCCGCGTCCGCCGCCTCGACGCGTTGTTCGGCGGCGCGCAGGGCTGGTCGAGTGGCGACAGCAAGTGCGACGAGATCGCTAGCGGAAGGAAGTTCTTTCCCTGCGGGCGGCAACTCGAGCCCACCGACGGGCGCCGTCGCCTCCCTGCCCAGCAGGGCGTTCAGGCGCGCGGCCAGGGCGATCCGCATCTGCTCCATCACAATGATGTCTTCGGTCATCTGTGCCACGGCCACTTGTGCCTGAAGCACATCCTGTTGCAGTCCCGAGCCCACTGCATACATCGTGGAGGCCACCTCGAGGAAGTTGCGGAGCAACTCCCGGGTGTCGGCCATGATCTCGAGCGAGCGGTCGATGTAGGCGAGTTGGTAGTAGACGGACTTGACCCGTGCATACAGGGCCACCTCCGTCTCATCAGCGTCCAGCGACTCGGCCTCGGCGAGCCGCCGAGCCCTCTCCTCACTGAATCCGAGTTTGCCCGGCCAGGGAAACCGCTGGGTGAGCTGAATCGCGTTGGCCGACATCGGCGCACTGGGACTCACGCTGGTTGCAACCCAGTTCCGCAGCCCGAAGGAGAGCATCGGGTCGGGTAGTGCACCGGCTTGTGGTACGCGTTCCAGGGCGGCGTCCGCGCGGTAGCGTACGGCCTGGAGCATCGGATTGGCCTGGCGAGCCGCTGCGAGAGCATCGCTCAGTCGCAGACTGTCGCCGTACTGCTCATCCGCGTGGGTGACAGGCGTGATGACCAAGGCTGTTATCACGAAAAACGAGTG
>JBDHAI010000411.1:0-2222 GCA_039588155.1 Gemmatimonadota bacterium
AGCAGCAGCAGGTGAAAGGGTTCATCCAGAAGGAAATTGGCCTCACCATCGGGGATGACCCGGAGGTGGCGAAGATCGCCGCTCCGTTCCGAACGGACCCAGCCCTGATCGGAACCATCGACGCTCTCAACCTGGCGACGGCTTTGTCCGTGGCGCGGTCGCAGTCGAAGGCGGGTCGTCTCTCCATTGAGCTGTTCAAGCAGATCCGCTCGAACTTGGAGACCACTCTGGGTCCCGGCGTGCTGGACCTCGCGCGGCTCGTAGAGACGAGGAACCAGCTGCAAATCCGACGCAACACCGTGGGCCGCATGCTCGAGGAGCAGGGGACGCTGGCGAAGACCCTGAACAAAGCCATCACCGAAAGTGCGCGTCAGCTGTTCAGCGGTGAGGCGACCATGCCGAGGCCGGCGGCCCCGCCTCCGGCCGGGATGAGCGAAGACGCCTTGGACGTCGAGCGGAAGTTCCGCGAAGGGAAGTTCTGATGGCTGAGCGTGAGCTGCTCTCGCAAGCCCAGAAGACGCTCCGAGACCAGGACTTCCTCAGTCTGTCTCGCGAGGACCAGATGTTCATCCTGCAGCGGAACCCCGAGCTGCTGGCGGAAGCCAACCGCTCGGGCTTCCGCCCAGGTTTGCCCCCCGAGATGGCCGGGCCTCCGCTACCGCCGGCTCGGCGCACGATGATGCAGAGACTGCGGCCAAGCGAAGGTCAGGTCCGCGACGCCATGGTGGCGCTGGGCGGCATGACGGGAGGCGTCGTTGCTGCGCCAGGAGGCCCGGTCTCGTCCGCAGCGGGCATGACGCTCGGTGCCATGGGGACCTCCGCCTTTGCCGAATCCATCGGTCTCGATCCCTCTGGCTCCTTCGGGCAAGGCATGACTCGCATCGGCACAGAGGGCGGAGCGGAAGCCCTGTTCGCAGGGATCGGAGCTCGCCTGCCTGGCTTCCGCCAAGCCGTGAAGCGTGGCCTCCTCGGGATTACCCCGGAGTCCCTGAAGGACTTTGCTCGCGCTCAGTCGATGGGGGTGCACTTCGGTGTCGAGAACGTCGCTCAGAGGACGGGCCTCGGACGCCCGGCTCGGATGTTCCGCAACATCCTCGGCCGGTTCCCGTTCGTGGATCAACCGCTCACCGAGGGCAGCCGCCGCGTGGGGGCTCAAGCGGCGGAAGCTCTGGCCCTGACGCTCGACGAGTCAGCCCCGATCACGACCTACGCTGCTCTGGGTGCTGACCTCGTGCGCGCGAGCTCCAAGAACGTGAAGGAAATGCGGCGGAACATCAACAACCTCTACAAGAGGTTCCGCCTGATTGCCGAAACCAGCGGGGCACGGGTGACGCTCCGAGATCACGGCGACGGCACGGGGAGCCTCGGGGCCGCCAATGAAATTCTGAGGCTGTTCCGCGAGGAGGGAGGGTTCGACAAGCGGGTAGCCAAGATGGCGCGGCGTGTCCTGAACGAGGGCATGCGAACCCTACCGGACGGTCGCAGGATTCGGGAGCCGATCACCGTCCCGCGACAGCGAGGCATGGTGCGGGAGATTGATCGTCTCATGTCGAAGCTCATTCGCCAGAGCGACGACACCATCAGTGCCGGACAGCTTCTGCCGCTGCGTCAGCAGCTCCAGGCCGACCTCCAGATGCTGACCGGGCCGCCCGAGGTGAAGCAGGCGCTCGCGATTGCGAATAACGCCTTCGATCGGTTCGCGCGTTTCTTCCGTGACACGCCTACCGGGCAGCGGTTCAAGCTCGCGAAGCCCACCATGTTCGAGAAGATGACGCGACAGCTTCCCACGCGGCAGATCGACGAAATGTTTGAGCTGCAGTTCAGGGCAAAGTCTCCCCAAGCGATTGGGGAGCTCCGACGCCTCGTCGGCGATCCGCGACTGATGCGAAAGTCCGCGCGAGCGTTCGTGAGCAAGACGGTCGATGATGCGGTGCGTCACGATGAGGCGACGGGGGAAATTTTCCTGAACTTGAAGAAGGTGAAGAACGAGCTGGGCCTGTTTCAGCCACGGAGTCCTGAACGGGCCTCGCTGCGAATTGCCTTCGGCGACAAGCAGACTGTGGAGGCACTCGAGAACGTCGTGCGGGTTCTCGAACAGGCCGCCGAGACGGACATCGTCAACGTCTCCGCCTTCATTGCGCGCCGGGGAACGATTGGCGGCATCGGCTCCATCATCCGGAGCTTCACCCCCACCCAGACGAAGCGCGGCGCTCTGCCTAACG
>JBDHAI010000412.1:0-2218 GCA_039588155.1 Gemmatimonadota bacterium
GAGCATGCCGACTTCTGGCAACAGACCGTGCAGACGCGAATCCTCGATACGGAACTCGGCGATTATCACTCCGTGTACGGTGATCTGGGGTACGGCGAGCAGACCGTCCTGTCTCTGGCCACGGCGATCGACATGCTGTGGCCGTGTCACTGGGACCATGTCCAGAACCTCGAGACCGTGCTGGGTGTAATCGGCGGCGATCCGAATCCGCGACGTCCTTTCGCCTTCTGCGCCCGCAACATCAAGCTCTCACCGGTCCGTGAGCGCATGAAGACCGTCAGCCACACGCTCCAGGTCTTCTGCCAGGACCGCCCGCCCGACGATGATGTGGATGCGGAGTTGCTCGCGTCGCTCGGGGAACCTTCCAGGCAGAGGCAATGGCTGGCCTCGTCCCTGGACAAGACCATCCGGCTGCAGATGGACCTGTGAGCCGACCGGGGTGCGCGCAGGCTTGGGTAGCCAAGTGCGCCCGCCAGGACTCGAACCTGGGACCCTCGGCTTAGAAGGCCGATGCTCTGTCCAGCTGAGCTACGGGCGCGTGACCGTCAAACTTCATCGATCCTCAAAGAGCAGACAAGCGTCCTGCGTTCCTCGTGCGGCGTGGGAAGCGCTTGCCGCCGACAGCCGTGCCACCTACGTTCGTAACCCATCCGCCACAGGACCCCTGCGCTCGTGTTTGGCTTGACCCGTCGTCGCCGTTCACCGCTCCGCACGCTTGCGGCTGCGATCATTGCCCTCTCGGTGCTGGGGTACCGCTTGTTCAATCGACCGGCAGACGCGAGCCGGTTCGAGGTCGTCTTGGTAAGTGCGCTGGCTGCGGTCGTAGTCGTGATCGTCGCCCTCGCATTGATCTCGCTCATTCGGCGGTCAAAGCAGAGCTAGCTAGCCCCTTTCCATCGCCGCGGAATACCGGAAATGCAGAGCGCCCGGCTGTGGCCGGGCGCCGATCCTCATGTAGTGAGCGAGCGATCAGTCGTCCAGACCCAGCACCACCCAAAGCCCGTGCAGATGCTCCTCCTTGGTGAGCGTGGGCGCCAACTTCATCTCCAGCTCCTCCCGAGTGCACTCGATCGCTTCGGCGTCCTTGCCCGTCAGCTCCTTGATCCCTGCACGCTGCTCCGGGGTGAGCCGGATGAGCACCTTCCTTCCCGTCTCTGGCATGCGTCCCCTCCCTCGCGCCGACCTCTCTCAAATATACGCTCGCTCGGGCGGCTGTCACACGCTGATGACGGTATGTGTTGGGCGGTTAGGGTCGTGTGCCGGCGCCGGCACCGATCAGGGCCGTCGACACAAAGCCACCGAGGTAGCAGACGAGCAGCGGGGTCCACGTCCCCAGCGCGAACAACGCATAGACCGGCGTGGCGACGAACGTGAGCGGGCTGAGGAGAAACGCCACCGCCGCTCCCCAAAACCCAACGCTCGAATACACAATCTGAATGCAGATCGCCAGGCCCCCGAAGCCACACAGGGCCCACGCGAGCCAGCCGATGGCACTCAGGACGCGGGAAAGATGCAGTCGCATTAATCGACCAAAGTGGCAGCAAGAAGCGTGCGGGGCGGACCGCAAAACGCTCCCTGTACCATCGCCACGGACCCATAGATGACAAATAGGGTCGGCCGCAAGTCGTCTTGCGGCGAGCGTAGCCCAACCATTTGTTGTTAACGTGTTTACGTTCATGGACATGAAGTAGATCGGTAGGTTCGTGAGTTGCGGAGCACGTCCAGGGGAGCGCAGGCTCCCGCTCATGGGGGGGGAGTCTCGGGACTGGCGGCGTGGCTGGCTGATGCACGGAGGCGCCAGTGCGCGGCACCAAGCGGCCGCCGGCGCTCGGTGAGGCTAGCGAGGGTCAGTCGGGGCGGCCGGATTTGAACCGGCGACTTCCTGCTCCCAAATTTCGACCGTGGGGCGCAGAAAGTCCCCCGGCTGACGCAGGTTGTCCGGTGTAACGTCTGCGGCTGGCGCAGGTTGCGCCGTGGTGCGGGCGGTCTACGGTCTGCCCCGCCCCGCTGGCCGTTTCCCAAGATGTCCGCGATATTTTCGCAAAAGTTTTCGCAAGGCCAACAGGGGTAGAAGCGAAAGCGCCCGGGGCGCGGGGCCGGCGGTAGCACCTGTCTGGCGCTCCGCGCCTCCGAGCCTTACTCTAGTGATGACGCTCACCTCCCGGAGCGGCACGCCGTGCCCAACCTCGTTGAACGCCCCAACACCACCCATGACGAC
>JBDHAI010000413.1:0-2207 GCA_039588155.1 Gemmatimonadota bacterium
CATCTTGGACGCCAGAGCCGGTAGTGTGCTGATCGGGGCCCCACAGCGGATCGAGCCGCGAGGACGAGCGGAAGCCAAGATCCCCGTGAGATCATAACCCCAGACGCGTTCTCGGTGGCACCAGAGCTACTGGGAACACCTCTGGCTGCACCCTGGCGTCGAGGTGTGGCGATGGCCGTCGATCTGGTCGCCATCGCCATCCTCGGTTCGGCGGGTTGGTTCTTTCTGGGGTTGGCTGTCGCCTTTCTGTGCTTCCGGGCGGCGCTGCGTCGCGGAGCAGGTCTAGCGGGTCGGGGCCTGCGAATTGCCACGTTCGGCACTTTGGGCGTGCTGGTGCTGGCGGGCACGCTCGCCGGCGTCCGCTGGAACCCGTTCTCCGGAGGGGACGGCGCGATCGACGTCGATGCCGGCGGCGTCGTCAGCTCGATGGGCCTCGGGGAGGCTGGGGCTGCGGTGGCGGATGTGCTCGCCATGTCTCGTGCCGGGTCGGAGTCGGAACTACGCGAGACGGCCGTGAGGTTCGGCGAGCGAATGCAGGGACTGGGGCTGGACGCGGACGCAATACGAGACGCGCTGCAGGGTATCGCCGCCGAAAAGGAGGAGGTCTGGGCGGAGGACGCGATCCGTTCGGCGCTCACTGCTTTGGACCTCGATTCCGAGCCAGCGGCGCGAGAAGAAGGGCAGGCCGACTCGCTGGCCGTGGCTTATGTCGGGGCGCTTCAGGCCGGTGATTCGGCGAGCGCCGCCGCGCTGCGCAGCCCTCTAGGTGATGCCATGGCGGCGGGCCGATTAGCTCGGCAACAGGAGCAAATCGGGAGCCTCGAGCGTGAGAACGAACGACTCGAGGATGAGCTAGAGGAAGAGAGCGAAAGAGGTCTCATCCGCATGGTATTGCGCGTAGCGGACGAAGTTGGCGTCGGTTTCGGGTGGGCGGGCCTCTACTTCACGCTCTTCGTCGCGTTTTGGGGAGGCAGAACTCCGGGGAAGCGGCTGCTGGGCATCCGAATCGTCAGATTGGACGGCAGGCCGCTGGGACTGTGGGCAGCATTCAATCGCTTCGGGGGCTACGCGGCATCGATCTTCACCGGATTGCTCGGCTTCTTCGAGATGTTCTGGGACCGCAACCGGCAGGCTTTGCACGACCGCATCGCAGCGACGGTGGTCATCCGAGATCCGAGCGACGCAACGAAACCGGGATGATCACCAAGCTCGTACGGTGAGTGGAGACCGCCGAGAATGACTAGATGCAGGAGGTTCTAAGGTGAAAGAGTCAGATTCGACCGCGTCGGGCCGCGGAGCCCTAGCGGAATTCAGAGAGGCTGTCACTAACCTGTTCGACCAGGTCGTCGGGCTCGCCCCCGACCTCAGCCTGAGCCGGGAATGGCCACGCCACGAGTTGCAGGTCGAAGACGAGGGCTACCGTGCCCGTGTCGAGCTGCCTGGCTTCCGGCGCGACGAAATCGAGGTCTCGCTGACGGGCCGCACGCTCACCATCTCCGGCGAACGGAACAAGTTCAAGCCGCCCGATGGCGCACGCCTGATACGAAGCGAACGGCCATCGGGCAAATTCTCGCTGACGATTAAACTGCCCGCCGACGTCGACACGCTCGGCGTGGTCGCCAAGATGCGTGACGGTGTACTGGAAGTCGCCCTGCCCAAGCCCAGTGGAGCTCGCGGCCGTAGTATCGAGGTCGAGGCCAGCGATGAGAGCGGCAAGGGACCGATAATAGAGAAACCGGAGACGCAGCGTCCGGAACCGAACAAGATGCCGTGGGAAGAAGCCCCTTGGGCGCGAAGCGATGAAGACAAAGGGAGCTCATGAGCCATGACTGCTGACCGTACCGATGTACTGCGCGATGACCCGGACCCCAGGGCATCCACGGGCCAGGAGAGCGAGGCCCGCTACCGCCGCCGCAACTTCGTGCGGCCTCCCGTCGACATCTACTCGACTGACACCGAGATGGTGATCCTCGCCGATATGCCGGGTCTCGAAAAAAGCCGACTCGACGTCACGTTGGAACGCGACGAGCTCGTGATCGAGGGCAAGATCAGCGAGCGAGAGCGAGAGGAGAGCTCGCTCCCCTGGGGATACCACCGCCGCTTCCGACTACGCACGGACTTCGATCGCAACGCCATACACGCGAAACTCAAGGCGGGCATTCTTCACCTGACACTGCCGAAAGCGGCATCCGCCAAACCCCAGAAGG
>JBDHAI010000414.1:0-2183 GCA_039588155.1 Gemmatimonadota bacterium
GATGTGGAGTCCCAGGCCGTGCTCGAACCGACCGCCGACGGGTTCCGCAACTACCTCGCGGACGGCGACAAGAGCGCGGCGGCCGAGCTGTTGGTCGATCGGGCGTCCCTGCTCACGCTGACCGCTCCAGAGATGACGGTTCTCGTGGGCGGCATGCGCGTGTTGAATGCCAACTTCGGACAGTCCCAGCATGGCGTCTTCACCAAGCGGCCGGAGACGCTCACCAACGACTTCTTCGTGAACCTGCTGGACATCAGTACCGAATGGAAGCCGACATCGGATGACAACGTGTTCGAGGGTCGCGATCGCGCAACGGGCAGGCTCAAGTGGACCGGCACCCGTGTCGATCTCGTCTTCGGTTCGAACTCCCAGCTCCGGGCGCTCGCGGAGGTTTACGCACAAGCCGACTCGCAGCAGAAGTTCGTGCGTGACTTCGTGGCGGCCTGGAACAAGGTGATGAACTCCGACCGCTTCGACCTCGCCTGATCGTGGCGTGAAAGTCCTCGAGGGCTTGTGAAGCGTGTTCTGAACTGCAAATCGGATGATCGGGAAGCGATAACCGCTGCGAAGTGACGCATGTTTTGAAAGCTCACGGAGGCTATTGGCAACATATGAGGGCGGCGTTTCAATACAATCTGAAACGCCGCCCCTTCTTTGGACCCTTACAGGATGTGAGGTGACTCGCCTCAATGGATCGCTGCCAATACAGACTCGGCAGCATGAAGACCATCCCGGCCATGGCACGGATGAGCATCAAGGTTAGCTAGCAACTTTCTCGCCCCGGTTCTATGCAGGCCAGATGCACGGACCTGCCTAGGATCGTGCGCAGGGCTCTTCGCTCTGCCTGCGAGACCGGCGTGCCTTCCAGTCCGGCACGGTAGGGGCGCTCTAGTCGCTCTTCGGCCAAAAACCACCCTGTTCGCCCATGAGGCTCTTGGCGATCAGGACCACCTTGTCCGGGACACAGACCACGAAGTCGACCCGGACTACGCCGCGTCCCCCGTCCCACACGGTCATGTTCCCGCCGTTGCCAGGCTCGCACGTGTTAGGGGCGTGCCCCGGCACATCGGGGTACACGGCGCAGATCGTGACGCCGGATTCGTGCGGCACGAAGTCGATGCTCACGTTGGCCACCGCGTCGCGCGCGCCGATCTTGGTCGCCCTGACCACCACCTCGGTTCCCGCGGTCCGCACCCCGCGGATGTCTCCGAAGACGCTCTTGATTTCGACGTGCTGTCCCGCGGCGACCTGACCGCGCCACTCCCAGGAGACCCGCACATCGCCGGCTGCGTCGTCCGGTCGTCGCCATTTCGGCCAGTCGGGCCCATTGATCTCGACATCACCGCAGCTGGTCCCCAAAGCCAGCGCGAGGGCGATTCCGCCCCAGGTCAGTGTCCGTTTCATGGTAGCCTCCTCGTAACGGGTGCTCGTTTGCCACTGGTTCGTGGCCGTCCTATCTTTGCGACAGGATAGGCGGACCGCGTCTCACCACTGTCTCCCTGCAGTCTCCCAGGAGGATCTCGCCACCGATGATCGAGTTTCGAGCGCTCGGTCCGGCTCAGCTCGTGGGCCCCGAAGGCACCGATACCCAGGCCGTGCTGGCTCGGCCGAAGCTGCTCGGCATGGTCGCGTTCTTGAGCGCGGGCGCCAGCCGGGGTTTCCACCGACGCGACTCCCTGATCGGGTGCTTCTGGCCGGAGCTGAGCCAGGAGCGGGCGCGGAGCGCCGTGCGCCAGTCGCTCTACCGCCTGCGGCAGTTTCTGGGGGACGCGGTCGTGGTGACGCGGGGCGACGATGAGGTAACGCTGTCAGAGCAGGAGTTTTGGTCCGATGTCGCCGCGTTCGAAGACGCGCTAGCCCGCGGTGATCGAGCCGGTGCCCTACAGCTGTACCGCGGGGACCTGCTCGAGGGCCTGTACGTGCCGGATGCGCCGGAGTTCGAGCGCTGGCTCGACGAGCGACGCAAGCACCTCAGGCAACGGGCCTCCACGGTTGCCTGGGAGTTGGCCGACCGGGAGGCGGGGTTGCGGCACACCGCCGAGGCGGGTCGCTGGAGTCGGCACGCCAGGCAGCTCGCGCCGCTGGACGAACGCCTGCTGCAGCGCGTCATCAAGCTGCTGGACGGACTGGGCGATCGAGCGGGTGCGGTCCGTGAGTACGAGACCTTCGCCCGACGGGTGGCG
>JBDHAI010000415.1:0-2169 GCA_039588155.1 Gemmatimonadota bacterium
CTCGACCAGGCGGGCCGCGTGTTGGGTCAGGTAGACCTTCCCAGGCTCGGCGATCTGCTGCATCCGGGCCGCCAGACCAACCGTCTGCCCCTGCGCGGTGTAGTCCATGCGGAGGTCGGCGCCGATCTTTCCAACTACCACCTCGCCCGAGTTGATCCCCATGCGCACGGAGAAGTTCAGCCCCCGCTCGACCCGCAGCTCGTCGGCGTATCGCCGCAGCTCGTCCCGCAGGTGAAGCGCCGCCCAGCACGCCCGCTGGGCGTGGTCCTCGTGGGCGATGGGAGCGCCAAAGAGCGCCATGATGCCGTCGCCGGTGTACTGGTTGACCGTGCCCTCGAAGCAGTGGACGCCGTCGGCCAGGATCTGGAAGAAGCGGTCGAGAATGCGGTGTCATTTCTCCGGGTCGACCTGCTCGGCCAGCTCCATCGAGCCCTTCACGTCGGCGAAGAGGACGGTCACCTGCTTGCGCTCGCCCTCCAGGGCGGACTTGCTCTGGAGGATCTTGTCCGCCAGGTGCTTGGGGGTGTAGTCGCGGGGGGAGCGTTCGGGGAGGGCCGAAGCTGCCGGTGCGGCAGGTCGAACGGCTTGCCCGCAGCCGGCGCAAAAGCGCGCTCCTGCCCGAAGCTCGCGGCCGCAGGTCGGGCACGCGGCGGCGAGGCGTGCGCCGCAGGCGTCGCAAAAGGTCGCGTCGGGGCGACTCTCCCTGCCGCAGGCGGGGCAGTTCACCCGCCTGGGTCCTGAACCCTGACGGGCTGGCCTGGCTAGGTTCTTTGGCTCAACACGGCCCCGGCCGCCGCCCCTGATGCCTCAATCCACGTACACCACCACATACTGGCTGCCAGACGCCTGGTAGTACGCCCCCCCGCAATTCATCAACACCGTGCCTTCGATATTCACCTGCGTGCAGGATCTCGGAAGCGTCGCGACGAAGATCGTCGATCGCCGGATCCTGCGCCGGGTCGTGCGCCGCGCGACGCCCGCCACGCTGACTGGCGTTGCGGGTCGGCCGAGTCTCGCCTCAGCGTCCTTTGTGACCAGACTGGAGGGCAGCCAGGGGGCGAGGGTGTCATCGACGACGAAACCGGCGGCGAGCACGAGACACGCCATCGCGATCGTCCGAAGCGTTGCCTTCATCGTCATCACTGGGCCTCCTCGATCATGAGCTGTCCCGCCTCGTTGACGGCGATGGAGTCGAGCTTCTGGGCTGCCTCCGGCGCCTTGAACTCGAACTGGCTGGCATCGATCTCTGGCTTCGTGTTCCAGTTGTGGAAGCGTGCCGTGTATTGCGGCGCCCCGGTCAGCCACTTGCTGGTGATGACGTACTTCATGGGCAATGGCGTATCACCGGTCTGAACCCAGATCTGCCAGTCCACGTGATCCGCCCGGAACGCCAGGTGATGGCACTGCACCCCGTTCACATAGCCCCAGCCGAGGTAGGTCCCGCTCACGACACCCGTGAGCAGGCCGGAGTAGGGGTCCGAATAGAAGAAATCCCCGGCCGACACATCGATGCCGATCTCGCTGTGCAGAGTGCGCAGCGCGTCATCGATGGTCCCGAGCCTTTCGAGCTGGAGATAGGCGTTGCGGGTCTTGCTGTGCAGGGTCAGGAACCTGCCGTCGAAGAGGACTTCCAAGTCGGCGATCCCACCTTGGCGGCTCATATGAATGCGCCCGGGGCGTTCGAGGACGACGCTCGCGGAGCTGCTGAGCTGAAGCTTCTGGCCGGCGAGATCGAGGACCTCGTTGTCGACGTCGGCGTCCGCGCTGAACGCCGCCAGCCCGACCAGATAGTCTGACATCTCCCGCAGGATGGCGTCGGCCTCGGGGTCGACGCCATCTGCGCTCATCGCGGGCGCGGCCGCAAGGACGAGACCCAGCGCAGCTAGCGCCGCCAGTGCGGTCCGCCGGATGGCGGCTGTCTTGGTGCCTACTTCAATCATTTTCACCTCTCTCTCAGAGCGCGCGCCAGCATCCAGCTGGCGCGCGGCATGAAGTATAGCCGCCCGAATCGTGACCTGGGACGTCGATCGTTCCCGATGCCAACAAGGCGCGCGAGCCTCGAGCGCGAATGCCTCCTAGTATCCCAACCGAGGAGGATGGAGAATGACGGATTTCGTGGTCAGGGGGTCGCCGCCCTCGCGGTTGCCGCTGGTCGTCCTGCTTTTCTCG
>JBDHAI010000416.1:0-3954 GCA_039588155.1 Gemmatimonadota bacterium
GAACAGTGGGGTCGGGATCATGCTGGTGGCGAAGAACTGGTGCGGCGCTGTCGTGTCGAGCGTACGGAAGAACGCACCCGACATGAGCTCCGGGTTGCGCCCCAAAGCGAACTGGAACGTCGAGCGCGCGTTCGCCCAGAGGGCGGCGAAGCCGGCGTGGGGACGGTCGTAGTTGAATAGCGCCCAGCTGGCGAAACCGGTCACGAATCCCCAGACCGTGCCCATGTTGTACTGGAGTGGGCCGTAGAGCTCATGATCGCTATCGAGCATACGGGCGCCCCAGTCGGCGAGCAGACGATGCGAAGCCAGGGCGTCGAGGTTCTTCATGGCGCGTGCGCCATCGAGGAGCTTGAACGACATCGCCGTCGCCGGCCACACCGTCAGAGCCGAATTGGTCTTTCCGCCTTCGAGCACGCCGAACGCGTAGATCTTTTCCTCCTCTATATAGTATTGGCGCTCCAGGTTGCTTTGTGCTCGCTCGAAGTTCGCCGCGGCACCCTCGGCGATATCGCTGTCCCCGGCGGCCGCGGCCATGTCGGCGATGGCTCGGAGACTCTCCACCGAGACTCCGGCTAGATAGATGTCCTGGTGAAGCCCGGCTCCCAGTTCCCCCACCTCCACGGCACCCAGCCCGCCGGCGGTGTTGTCGACGATCATGTCACCGTCGCTATCGTGCTCGGTCACCCAGCGGTAGGCGTCGCGGAGCTCCGGCCAGCGTTCCCGAACGAATTCGAGGTCGCCGGTCTGTAACCAGTAACCCCACAGCGCGACGATCCAGTACGGTGTGGTGTCGGCGTGGTAGTAGGCGTAGGGAAAGTCCTTGTACCAGTCCTCGCGGGTTCGTCGCGCCGATTGCGTGACCTCGTGGGGCATCTTGCCGTCGTCTTCGCGCCGGTTCAGACGTTGGAAGTCGAGGCCGGCCCGGGCCAGCTCGAAGCCGCCGTACGGGAGTATTCCGAGAATATTGATGGACGCGTCGCCGCCGAAGAACCAGCCGAAGCCGGGGCGACGGCCGCGGCCGGAGCGTCCGTAACCGGCGACGAGCCCGCAGCCCAGGTCGGGGTTACAGGCGAGCGATTCGTCCAGGTTCACCTTCGCCCACTCGAGGGCGCGATCGAGCATGTCGTCGGGCGTATCGATCGACGCGTAGTCTTCGCGGATCGCTCGCGCGTGCTCGACCCGCTCCTCATAGTAATGTGCGGCGTCTTCGAGAAGCCGGGCGTAGACAGCGCTCACCGAATCCCGCGGCATGATGCCGCCGGCGATGACGATCGGTATGAACTCGTCGGCGATGCGATCAGGGTCCACCGCGATGTGGAACACGGAGGGAGCGTCGGGTGCCGCGTGGGCCGGATGCGTGGAGCCGCCGGTGGCCAGCGGCGAGCCGACGTAGGCGTTGTACTCGCGGCGGCTCTCCGACAGCAAGAAGCGCGCGTTGTCGGCGTCGAATATCGCGTACTGTCCGCCGATCCCCGCCGGCCACATGAGATCCAGATCGGCCTTGAACTCCGCGACGATCTGCAAGGGCGTCACCGCTTGCACGTCCAGCAGGATGATCAACCCCGGCTCGCCCAGCGGCACGAGGAAGTGCTGTCGAACGGTAAAGGTGGCGTGGGAATAAACCACCGTCATCAGTTCCGGCCGCACGATCACTCGTGCAGCCACGCTGCTCCCCGGGATGGGCTCGGTGTAGTCCGGGATCTTGAAGGCCAGCTGGAAGTCGTGGAACAGCTTCACCGGCCAGGCCCACGCCTCGAACGTGCCGGTTTCGTCCCCGAAGAAAGCGGCCTGCCGGCCGGCGCCGCCTAGATAGACGCCGGGCCGTGCGGGTCCCTCGAGTTGGATGGGGCTGCGGGCGATGTCGAACCTTGGGATGCCCTGGGCGAGCACGCTCAACGGATCGCTCAAACAGATGAGCGCGGCGGCCGCCGCGATCGCCAGCCGTGTGTTGGACTCTCTTGGACGCATGAGCTTCACGGGGACTATTCTACGTGTATCGCGTCGGAGTAGACAGATCTGATCGCGGGAACATAGCAGCCTTGCGGTTAGCCCGGACGGTTACGGAGCGCGGCGCGGCCGAAACTTGAGGGCCCGGCGATCCGTCTTAAAAGGTAGCGGGCAGGGCAATCTGGTAAGCTGGGCATAGCCGGGGCCCACCGCGAGATGAACAGCAGCTTGACGCGAGCAGAGTGCCCCTGTAGTATGGGGTTACCTGAAAAATATTTTACAATTAACGATAACTACTATCAATTCCAAAGGAGGCCCGTGAACAAAGGTTTTCATAACAAGCTGAGCCGCCGGGAACGCGAGATCATGGAGATTCTCTACCGGCTGGGGGAGGCGAGCGTGGCGGAGGTGGTGGGCCGGATGGACCCCGATCCCGGGTACGACTCGGTGCGGGTGACTTTGGGGATTCTGGAAAAGAAGGGCCACGTCCAGCACCGGCAGGACGGTCGCCGGTACATGTACTTGCCGATCGTGCCGCACGAGGCGGCATCGCGATCGGCGATGAGCAACGTCATGAACACCTTCTTCCGAGGCTCGCCGTCCCGTGCGATCCTGGCGCTGCTCGGCATGCAGCGGCTGTCGAAGGAGGAGCTGGACGTGATCGCCCAGTGGATCGAAGAGGAGAAGGACTCGCATGAGTCAGATGCTGGCTAGTCCGTATACTGCGTTCGCCGTCGATCTTGCGGTCGACGTTCTGCTCAAGGGCACGCTGATCCTGGGCGCTGCCGGTGTGGCGGCATATTTCCTCCGCGGCACTTCTGCCGCAGCACGGCATGCGATCTGGAGCTTGGCGTTCGGAGCGTTGCTGGCATTGCCGGTTCTGCAGGCGGTGCTGCCGTCGTGGAAGTTGGAGCCGCTGTACGTGTCGGTGCGTTCGCAGGCGGAGTCGTATCAGCCAGGGGCGGATTTTGCGAGTGGCACTTACGACGCTGAGTGCGACTGCTCGTGTGACTGTGACGAAGGCAGTGCGGCCGCCGGGTCATCCTATGCAGTCGGCGGCGGTAGCGGCACGGGGCGCGACGCTACAGGAGCTGTTCCCGTCGGGTTCGAGGTTCCCGCAGGCCCCGGAGCGGCGCAGGGCGCGAGCGGCGCCTCCGGCGTCGCCTTGGCCCTCTTAATCTGGCTGATGGGCGCCGGCCTCCTGCTCGGCCGCTTTGCGATTGACGCGTTTCGGGTCAGCGGTATCGTCGAGCGGGCAGCGCGCGCCTCCGATGCCGATTGCAGTCTGGCCCATAGCCTGGCCGCCAGCCTTGGTATCCGGCGCAACGTGCGCCTGGCGGTCAGCGACGAGGTGACGGTGCCAGTGACGTCCGGCGTCTGGCTACCGGTGGTGATTCTGCCGGCCGCTGCGGTTTCATGGTCGGCGGAGCGCAGGCGCGTGGTCCTCCTGCACGAGTTGGCGCACGTTCGCAGATGGGATTACGCGGTGCACGTCGCAGTCGAGATCGCTTGCGCGCTCTACTGGTTCAATCCGCTGGTGTGGCTCGCCGCCCGCTTCAATAACCTGGAGCAGGAGCGCGCCTGTGATGACCAGGCTTTGCATGGCGGGATTCGCTCCGACGTGTATGCGATGCATCTGGTGGAGATCGCTCGGGCGGTCGTGGGTGATACGCCGCGAGGCGCGTTCGCGATGGCCCGCCCCTCCAGCCTCGCGAGCCGCGTCAAGAGCATTCTGGCCCGCGGGCTGGACCGCGCCCCCCTATCGCAACGTCAATTCGTAAGCGTGGCCGTGGGATTGCTGAGCGTCGCCTTCCCATTGGCTTCGGTCGACATCTGGGGTGTGCTGCAAGCTAACGACGCGGTCGAGCTGCGAGTGCAGGAACTGCAGGACGGCGACGGACCGGAGCGACGCTACGCAGCCTGGGCGCTGGGCGAGTTGGAGAGCTCGAAGGCTGTCGATCCGCTCGTCGATGCTTTGAACGACCGCGATTCGGATGTGCGTTTGGT
>JBDHAI010000417.1:0-2138 GCA_039588155.1 Gemmatimonadota bacterium
CGAGGCCGAGCAGCGCCTCCATGCCCTTCAGCCCCAAACGTACCAGTTCGTCCAGCGAAGCGAAGCGCTGCACCAACATGAGCACCCAGGCCATCGCATTCCCTGCGATCACCGCCCAGAGCGCGCTCGTCGATCCGGAACCCTGACCCAAAACGCCATCGCCGGTGATGTAGAGACCCACGGGCATCGTCACGACCATCACGACGATGGGCAGTATCATGTTGAGGGCACGCGGAGGCACGTCCCGAGCCAGTCGGACTTTGAACGCCGCCTCGTCCACGCTCAATTCTCCTTCCGGACTCAAGACGACTCCTTCGGCCGCGCGAGCTTCGGCCTTCTTCATCGGGCCGACGCTCAGACCACTCCAAGCCGTGAACCCGGCCAGCGTTACCGCCGCAATCGCGTAGAGGTTGAGCGGAATGGAGCGCACGAAGACTTGGAGCGGCTCATCGACCGCCAGACCGCCGAGAATCCCCAAGACCAGGGCACCCCAAGCATTGAACGGTATCAGAATGCAGATCGGCGCCGACGTGGAGTCGGCGATATACGCCAGCTTCTCCCTCGCGGCCTTGTGTCGGTCGAACAACGGACGACAGACGGCACCAGTCACCAGCAGCGTGATGTTCGACTCGATGAAAATCGTCAAGCCGATGAGCCAGGCGAGTACGCCCGATCCCCGCGCGCTGTTCACCAGGCGGCGCCGCTCCAGCCAGTGAACGAACCCCTCCACGCCCCCGGACGCCTCGACGTAGACGACCAGTGACCCGATCAGCAGACTGAACATCAAGATCCGGGTGTTACCCGGCTCACCGAGCACCTGGACCGTGCCCTCGATCAAGCCGCTCAGCCCGCTCAGCGGGTTGCCGCCGCTTAGAATCGTCCAGCCCAGCCAGATCCCGGTGGCGAGCGCCACGTAGACCTGACGCGTCCACACGGCCAGGCCGATGGCGAACAGCGGCGGCAGCAGGGACAGCACCGACGGCTCGAACTCCGCTCCGTTCATTCGATCCTGAGGTCGCTCTCTGGCTGTGCAACTCAGTGGGAATGGCGCATTCCGGCTTCGCCTCGCATCATATCGGGCGGCCGATGAATCCGAGGCTGACTATTACGGCCACCGCTGCCCGGGCACAACCCGGGCCCCCGGCGTTCGACGGCATGACGGCCGAGCGAACGACGGCCACACAGAGAGATTCGAAGGAGGTCCACGTGACTCACTGGAGCAAGAGAGCGCTTCCAGTCGCCCTCGCGCTGCTACTGGCTTCGTGCGGAGGTGGGAACGAACAAGGAGGAGACGAGATGTCGAGCAGCCAGCCACCACCACTGCCCCCCGATATGGGCAGTTCAACGCCGCGCCTGGTCCTGGAGACCAACGTGGGAACGATCGTCATGGAGCTCGATCGTGACAAAGCGCCCAAGAGCGTCGAGAACATCCTCTACCACGCAGAGAACAACTACTACGATGGGCTGACCTTCCACCGCGTCATGCCCGGCTTCATGATTCAGGCCGGCGGATTCACGCCGGAGATGGGTCAGCGCCAAACGGATCGGCCGGAGATCATGAACGAGGCCGACAACGGCCTCAAGAACATGCGAGGCAGCGTGGCGATGGCGCGCAAGCCCGATCCACACAGCGCCAGCACCCAGTTCTTCATCAATCTCGTCGACAACTTCGGTCTCGACCACCAGAACAAGAGCACCGGCCAAAGCTGGGGCTACGCGGTTATCGGTCGCGTTATCGAGGGCATGGACGTGGTCGATGCCATCGCGGCCGTTCCCACCCACACGGTGGGGAATTTCGGTGACGTGCCCGTGCAGCCGGTGATCATCGAGCGTGCCTACGTGCAGGACGGATAAGCTCGGACGCTTGGCTGCAGGCAGCGCCGACAGGTGAGCTTGGGCGCACCGCTTTCCCGGGTCGACCCGGATCGACTCGAGCGCACGGTCCGGCAACTCGAGGGCCCGCGGCATCCGCGAGCCGCGCCTGACGCACTCGAACGAGCGGAGTCACTCATCCTCGATGAACTGAGCACCGCAGGGCTGGCGACCGTGCGCCAGCCCTTCGATTTCAGAAGCTCGACATTCCACAACGTCGTCGCGACCCTTGAAGGAACCGATCCCACCCTTCCCTCGGTCCTGGT
>JBDHAI010000418.1:0-2132 GCA_039588155.1 Gemmatimonadota bacterium
TGTAATGACACGACGGTTCGACGCCCGCTCAGCGGCGACGCGGCGACCCAACTCCTGGCCCCGCTCGTCGCGCTGGCGCACAAGCCGGACGCCAAGAGGGCCGCCGTAATAGGGCAAGGCTCCGGGTTGTCGTCTCACTATTTGCTGGGAAGCCCGGAGCTCGAGGAGCTGGTCACCATCGAGATCGAGCCCGAGATGATTCGTGGCTCCCGGGCGTTCTATCCGGCCAACCGGCGAGTCTTCGACGACACACGCTCTGAGATCGTCATCGAAGATGCGAAGACGTACTTCGCCTCGGCTCCTCGAGAGTACGACCTCATCTTCTCCGAGCCGTCGAACCCTTGGGTCAGCGGCATCGCCAGCCTCTTCAGTACCGAGTTTTACGCGCACGTCAAGCGTTACCTGGCCGAAGGTGGAGTGTTCGGTCAGTGGCTACACCTCTACGAGATGAACGACGCGCTGGTCACGACCGTGATGGCCGCCATCCACGAGAACTTCGACGCCTACGAGATCTTCCTGGTCAATCCCGTCGACATGCTGGTGGTGGCCGGCGACGGGCCGAGCTTGGATTCGCCGGATTGGTCGATCATCGGCCTGCCGTCATTCCAGGAGGATCTCTGCCACGCCGTCCCCGCCACAGCGGAAGCGTTGGAGGCGACGAGGGTCACGCACCGCGGCGCCTTAGCACCGCTCCTCGATGGTTGGGAGGGCGCGAATTCCGATTTCTATCCTGTGCTCGACCTGTCGGCCGAGCGCGCCCGCTACCTCCAGAACAGCGCCACGGGATTCCAAACGCTGCCGGTCCAGCCGTTCGATGTGACGGCCCCGTTCTTCCGGCGCCGCTCGCTTCCCGGGACTGGCGGCTCCCTGCTCATCCGCAACCTCCCGCGCCTGCGGGCCGTCGCGCTCGCCGCCCAGCTCAGGGGGGTTGAGAGGCTATCGGCGAGCGACTCGACGGCCATGGCCTCGACGCTGACTCTGGCCCGGCACCGGCTAGCTCAGTGGGACGCTCTGCTGCAGAGCGGAGAAGGACCTCCCGACTGGAAAGTGTGGCTCGAGAACTTCAGACAAGTCGAGCGCGACCTGCACGGCGGGACCGCCGGCTACGTCGACGCGGAGCTGTATCGCTCGTCGCTCGAGTACATGGATCGGCACAATGCCCCCGAAGTCGTTCGAGGCGTGATCGCCTTCCGGCACGGGCTCGCGGCCTGGGACTTCAGCGAGGCCGCCGATGCTGCCCGCCAACTGATCGCAGCAGCAGCACATAGGGAAGGCTACATCTCGGGTGAGGAGTTGATGGACGGTGGCGTCGTCGCTCTGCTGCTCGCCGATGATGTGGCGGGGGCTTCGCAGCTGTTCGAGGAACTCGAAGCGGTGCGTCCGGAAGGTCAGACGGACCTGAGTTCGAGGTTGGTGGAGGCCTACCTCGAGGTGTACAGGAACACTCGCACGGGAAGCTAGCGAGCCGGCGCGATGAGTTTCGCGATGCGCCCTTCGGCGCCAGCGGCCCAGAGGGTGCCGGAGCCCGCCACTCCGCCCAGAGTGTTGTAGCTCAGCGTATCGATGGCTGTCCAGCTCGCACCCTCATCCCTGGAGTAGCCCCAGCCCGAGGGCCCGGTCGCGACGAGCAGTGGCCCGGCCGCGCCGAGAACGTGTGCCACCCCGTAGCGGCAGCCGGGGGGCTCCGCGCCACCGACCACCGTCCAGGTCCGCCCGCCATCTCGAGAGCGGATCACATTCTGCGACCTCTCGAACCGCTTCGTGTGGTCGCCACCCACGGCGACGCCGTTTAGCGTGTCCCAAAAAGTGATGCCGAAGATGCCGGAGGTCGGGCCGCCGGCTATGGGTGTCTCGGCGACGCTCCAGGTGCGGCCGCGATCGGCCGAGTAGAAGACACGAGCCACGGACCCGCCGCCCGTGCCGAACCACGCGTTGTCCGTCCCCTCCACGTGGATAGCCGTGCCGCTGGCGGCGAAGCCCGCCTCCCCGGCGAGGGGCGGTGGGATGTGCTCGGGCGGGACAGCTACCCAGTGGGCGCCGCCGTCTGCGGTCCTGATGATGAGAAAGCTCCCATCGACCGGGTCGCTGAAGGCCACCCCGTGCTCGGCGTCCCAGAAGGCCATCCCATCGAA
>JBDHAI010000419.1:0-2119 GCA_039588155.1 Gemmatimonadota bacterium
GGACGTCGTAGCGCCGCAGCAGCGCGAGCCGTTGACGTTGTGATGAGACCTGCCTGTTGGATTGTATATAGTCGTTGGCCATACGACGAGACTCGCTGCAGCAAAGGAGTTCCATGTACGAGTTGAGATGCCTGGGCGAAGCGACCCTGCGCGGCCCGACCGGGCAGCTGATCCATTTCCGCTCCCGCAAGCACTTCGCGCTGCTCGCCTATCTGGCGCTCAACGCCGACCGCGCGCACCGCCGCGAGCGGCTCGCCGGCCTGCTCTGGAGCGACGGCGAAGACTCGAAGGCCAGGCATTCGCTCTCGCAAGCGCTCTATGCCGTCCGACGCCTGCTCGACGGCGCCGTCCAGATCGAGGGCGAAGATCTCGAGCTCAAGCCGCAAGGCCTGCACGTCGACGCCATCGAGCTGGAACGGCGGCTACACTCCGGAGATGCGGGCGCCGCGGCGGACCTATACAAGGGCGACTTTCTCGAGGGCTTCTGGGTCCGCGGTGCATCGGGCTTCGAGGAATGGGCGGGGCGCGAGCGGGCGCGGGTGGCGGCATTGGCCCGCGACGCCCTGCGTCAGGCCATCAAGGCCGCACGCGATCGCTGCGAATGGTCCGACGTCCGCGTCCGAGCCGAGCGGCTGGTGGACCTAGACCCCTTCGACGAGACGGCTTACGCCGAGTTGATGCGCGCGCTCTGGATGCTCGGCGACCGGGCTGAGGCCCTTGACCGCTACAACGAGCTCCAGCGCATACTCGCCGCCGAGCTGCAGGCACAGCCAGCTCGAGATACCGAGGCGCTGGCCGAGCGCATTCGCCAACGCCCCGTGCGGGGCGGCTGGAGCACCCAGCGGCTGCTGCGAGAGTCGCAATGTGCCATCCTGCACGACCCACCGTTCGTGGGCCGGAAGCGCGAGTTGGCCATCTTGTCCGAGGATTGGGATCGGGTGCTCACCGGTGAGACGCGGACCGTCGCTCTCGTCGGCGCCGCCGGCATCGGTAAGACGCGGCTGGCGGATGAGTTCATCAACAGCCTCGCTCTGAACGACCTGACGATTCTGCGAGGTCAGTGCTTCGAGGCGGAACAGACGCTCCCGTACGGTCCCGTCGCCGAGGCGCTTCGGCAAGGCATCGACCTCATCGACTTGGCCGACGTGAACCCGCTCTGGCTCGCCGAGCTGGCGCGTATCGTCCCCGAGGTGACCGAGCGCTGCGAGGAGCTCCCGGAGCCCGCGGTGCTGGACGCCGAAGGCAGCCGCCGGCGCCTCTACGAAGGCCTCGCCCAAGTCCTGCGGGCGGCCTGCGAGGCCCGGCCCGTGCTGATGTTCGTGGATGACCTTCACTGGGCCGACGATTCCTCGATCGCGCTCCTGCACTACCTGCACCGCCGGGTGACCAACGGGCTTTTCCTGCTCACGGCGTATCGGCCGGAGGAGATCCGCCACGCCGGTGACCGCGCCGCCCCCTCCCTGCTTTCGGGACGGAATACGAAGGTCCGTTCGATCCACGTGGATGCGCTCGATCGCTCCGACAGCTCCGACCTGCTGATCGCTTTGATGGGGGAGGACCCGGACTCGATCACCCTGGCCTCGGTGCGAGAGATGAGCGGCGGCAATCCCTTCTTTGCCATCGAGCTCGCCCGCAACCTAGCGGAGGAGGAAGAGAAGCGGCCCGGAACCGTCCCGACGATCCCCGAGAGCATCCGCGCGCTCCTCGAGCGCCGCTTCGCCGGTCTGGCCGAACGCTCGACCGCCGTGATGCAACAGGCGGCGTGCATCGGTGCCCGCTTCAAGTACGACACGCTGACCGCCGCGGTCGGCCTGCCACCCGCCGAGCTCGACGGCGTGATCAGAGAGCTCGCCCGCTCGCGCATCGTGACCGTGGAGGAGGGGCTGATCCGCTTCCGCCACGACCTGATCCGCGAGGTCGCCTGGTCCAGGGTCCCCAAAGCGCTGCACCGAGCCTTGCACCTCAGAGCTGCCCGGGCGCTGATGGGTGTCGTCGGCAGCGAGGGTGAGATCGCCCAGCACCTCTCGGCGGGCGGCGATGTGCGCCGCGCTCACGCCTACGCCATTCGCGGCGCCGACAACGCCGAAAAGGTCTTTGCCCTCGAGGAAGCGGCGGAGCT
>JBDHAI010000420.1:0-2095 GCA_039588155.1 Gemmatimonadota bacterium
ATAAACATCAGCTGGGCGCGCCAGGCCTGGAGTGATACTCGCCGTTTTTCAACTGGCGGAACCTATATCAATTTCTTGACCGAGGAAGAAATCGGCGAGCGGATTCAGGATGCCTACGGAGAGAATTACCAACGTTTGATTGACGCCAAGACGAAGTGGGATCCTGACAATTTTTTCCGGACGAACAAGAACATCGCGCCAAATGTATCATGAAGTATCACTTCGATGTGCTAGCCCGAATAATTCAGGCTTTTGGTGAACCACCTGTAGTAATCACTGATAGAGGCGCCAACAGCGGCGGTGCCTAGTTACACGCGTTTAGTCGAATAGATGGACACCCTTTAGAGTCCACATTATGAATCGAAGTGTACGGTCTGTTACTTGGGTTGCTTTAGGATGGAGAATTGATAAAATCGCGTTCAAATGAACAATCCACCGCCCGACGCTAACAAGAAACCGGACTCCTCGTTCGAGGGTGACTTCTCGCCTGGACAGGTGCTGATCGGACGTTACCGCATCGTCGCCCTGATCAGCGAAGGGGGAATGGGGCAGGTCTATCTGGCCGACGACCTCGTCATCGGACAGCCCGTGGCAGTCAAGCTCCTGCCCGAGCGAATCGCCGAGTGCGAGGGAGGGCTCGATCGCTTCCGGGCCGAGGTGCGCCATGCACGCGAGGTCACGCACCCCAACGTGGCGCGAGTACACGACATCGGTGAGGTCGACGGGCAACACTTCCTTACAATGGAGTATATCGATGGGGAGGACCTCGCCAGCTTAATCCGGCGCATTGGTCGGCTGCCACACGAGAAAGCTTCACAAATTGCCCAGCAGATCTGTTCCGGACTCGCCGAGGCGCACCGTAAAGGTGTCCTTCACCGTGACCTAAAGCCCGCAAACGTGATGCTCGACGGCAAGGGCAACGTGCGCATTACCGACTTCGGCCTAGCCGTCTCGGTGCACGAAGGAGCTGAGGACGGGTTCGCCGGAACGCCTCTATACATGGCGCCGGAGCAGCTCTCGGGTATGTCGGCCACCGTGCAAAGTGAGGTGTACTCCTTGGGGCTCGTGCTCTACGAGCTATACACGGGACAACGGGCGCTGAGAGGGAAGAGTGTTGACGACCTGCGCGAAGAGCATGAGCAGGGAGGCCCAACACCCCCATCGAGTGTGCTTGCAGATCTGGATCCGGCAGTTGACGCAATCCTGCAATGTTGCTACGCACGCGACCCCGCCGATCGGCCGAAATCGGTAGCCGAGGTCGCGCAGGCGCTGCCCGGTGGAGACCCACTGGCCGCTGCTCTGGCGGCGGGACAGGTGCCGTCGCCCGCGCTCGTCGCCAGGGCTGGTGGCGGTGGGGGTCTTCAGGCGCGCACGGCCCTGCTGGCGGTCGCAGCCATCGTGGTGCTGCTCTTCTCTCTCGCGACCTACAACCGCCGGACCCGGATCTTCCCCAGCGCCCCCCCGGCGCGATTGGGATTCCTCGCGCAGGAGGTTCTGGCAGAACTCGGGTTCGACGATCTTCCGCGCAATCACGCCAGCGGGATCCAGTTCAACGTCAATGTCATCCGCAAACAGGCACGTGGTGAGCTGGAGGAACAGCTCGACGAGGACGGTGGCTGGCCCCCCCTGTATCGCTACTGGCGCCGGTGGAGTCCGGGCTCGCTCGCACCGAGCGACTTCCATTTCCCAGGAAGCGAGAGGATTCACGACCCACCGCAAGTGATGCCCGGCAGCGCGACAGTCGCTTTGGACACGACCGGGCGCCTGCTCCTCATTACGACCATTCCCAGGCACGCTGCTCCCGCAGGCGGAACGAACGCCAACTTCGAACCTCTCTTCTTGCGTGCTGGACTCGATCCGGCAACCGTAGTCGAACAGGCGGTGTCGGGCCCTCTGCCGAGCCACTGTGACCAGGTCAGCACCTTCCTTGGCGAGATCGAAGGCCAGGTGGTCGAGATTCGTACCGGGTCGTTCGGTGGGCGTCCGGTGCATTTCGAGCTCGTCATGGAGGATGGCGCCTTCCTCCCCGCTGGTGGTACGTCCGAGAACGATTGGTTTTTGGCCCTGTGGTCTTCGATGATTCTCTGCGCGCTCG
>JBDHAI010000421.1:0-2065 GCA_039588155.1 Gemmatimonadota bacterium
GTGTATGTGACGCGCGGCAGCGGCGCCGACTGGAGCGAGGTGAGTGCGGGGTTGCCGTCCGACCGCTGGGTGTCACGAGTCGAGGCGTCGCGCTTCGACGAGAACGTGGCGTACGTCAGCTTGAACGGATATCGGGACGACGACATCACGGCTTACGTCTACCGAACCGAAGACCTCGGCCGCAGCTGGCAGGACATCTCGGGCGGGCTACCGGACGAGGTGGTGAACGTGATCCGCGAGGACCCGGTGAACCCGGCGGTGCTCTACGTGGGGACGGACCGCAGCGCCTACGTCTCCCTCGATACGGGCCGCAGTTGGCAGGCGGCGGGCGTTGGGTTGCCTAACGTGCCGGTCCACGACCTCATCGTGCACCCGCGTGAGCGCGAGCTGGTGGCGGGCACGCACGGCCGCAGCGTCTGGGTGCTGGACGCGCTGCCGATTCAGGAGTTGAGCGAGGAGGTCGAGGACTCCGACGTCCACGTCTTCCCGCTGGAGCCGATCACCTTCAGCCGCGGTTGGCAGTCGCGGCGCTCGCCCTGGTACTACCGGCCCGAGGATGCTCCCTATCAGAATATCCCGTTCTGGGTGGACGGCGATGGAGCGGTCGAGTGGAGTGTACTCGATGACGATGGCAACGTCCTGCGCCAGGGTGAGAAGGACGCGGTGCGCGGCGTCAACACGCTGCGCTGGGACCTGCTGCTCGATGAGGAGCTGGCTCTGGCGGTCGAGCGGGAGCGCGTGGCGGAGGAGGAAGAGGTCAAGCCGGCGGATACGCCGTGGGCGGAAGCGGTGCGCCTGGAGCGGCCGTTGTACGTGACGCCCGGCACCTACACGGTGCGCGTGCAGGTGGGCGATGACGGGGCGGAGGCCGAGTTCGAGGTGAACAAGCCCCGGCCCCGCGAGCCTCGGGTGGCGCCGGAGCCGCGGATCCGCGGGGAGAAGAAGAAGTAAACAACGTTCAACAGTCGACGTTCGACGTTCGACGTTCAAGGCAACGTTCAACGTTCAACGTTCAACGCTGTTCATGTACATCTCTGGCGACGAGGAGCTGGCGGACCGACTGGCGGCACTGAGCGAAGAGGCGGTGCGCCCGCGTTTGGAGCGCGGTTCGTGAGTAGGGATACTTCGAGAAGGACATCATGATAAGCAGATCGATTACGAGACGAGTCGTTCTTTCCATCGCTCTGAGCTTGACGGCCGGCCTCGCCGGTTGCGCCTCGAAGCACGCCGAAGAGCCGGCGATCGACAGCGCGCTCGCGGTGGAGACGTTCGACACCGCCTGGAGCATTATCTACGAGACCCACTTCGACACGACGTTCAACGGCGTCGACTGGCTGGCGCTCAAGGACGAGTTGAGGCCGCAGGCCCAGGCGGCGACTACCGTTCGTGAGCTGCGCGGCGTGCTCCGCGATATGGTCGGCCGACTGCAGCAGAGCCATTTCGCGCTCATCCCGCGTGAGGTCGTGGACACGCTCGACCCCACAAAGGGCGACATCGGCGATGAGGTCGGGTCGGTGGGCATGGAGCTACGTCTGGCCGGCGAGCAGATGATCGTGACGCGGGTCGAGGACGGGGGTGCCGCGGCGGCGGCGGGCATCGAGCCGGGTTGGGCCCTTCTCGCAGTAGATGAGGATACGATCGCTGACTTGTTGGAGAAGGTGCGAGCCGGTGACACCCGCTACAGCGAGGCCTTCGAGCTGTGGGCCCGCGTAGAGGGCCGCCTGAACGGTGCCACCGGCGCGACGCGGCGGCTGCTCGTACTCGATGGCGCGGATTCGCCCCGGGCGGTGGAGGTCACACTGCAGCCCGACGAGAGCGAGCCGGTGAAGTTCGGCAACTTGCCGACGTTCTTCTCGAGGGCCGAGGCCTACCGCGTCGACTCTGAAGAATACGGCGTCGAGGTCGGCGTGATCTGGTTCAACTCCTGGATGGTGCCGTTGGCCCGGCACATCGACCGAGCCGTGGATGAGTTCCGCGAACTGGACGGCATGGTCATCGACTTGCGAGGGAACGGCGGCGGTGTGGGTGGGATGGTGTCGGGCGTCGCCGGCCACTTCCTCGACGA
>JBDHAI010000422.1:0-2061 GCA_039588155.1 Gemmatimonadota bacterium
GATCTCGGTGTCGATCGGACCCAGATGGATGACCGCGACATGGATGTTGGAGCCCGCGAGATCGAGCGCGAGGCCCTCGCTCAGCCCCGTAAGCGCGTACTTCGACGCAGCGTAAACAGTCTCCCGGGGCGGCGGCAGCTTGCCCGCCCCCGAGGAGATATTGACGATATAGCCCTCGCCCTGCCGCAGCATGGCAGGGATGGCCGCGAGCGTGAGATACGCCGGGGCCAGGAAGTTGACACGCAGCGTGTACTCGATGTCTTCCGGCGTGACATCGTAAAAGTGTTTGTGCTTGGGAACCCCGGCGTTGTTCACCAGCACATCGAGCCGCCCGAAGCGTGCGAGCGCCTGCTCCACCATGGACTCGGCGAACTCCCGCTCGGCCAGGTCGCCAACCATGGCCTCGACCTCGCCGCCCGCCGCCTGACATTCTGCGGAGACGCGCTGCAGTCGCTCCCGACGCCGGGCCGAGAGCACCAGCCTGGCCCCGCGCTGGGCAAAATCAAGCGCGGTCTGGCGGCCGATGCCCGAAGACGCGCCCGTCACAATCACTACTTTTCCAGACCAGTCCACGCCCGACCATCCTCCCCTCTGACGGCCTGAGCCTATTGTGCAAGGCCAGCCACCACTAGCAAGCTAAGTAAGCGAAAAACCTGCTTGACATTCCTTCATTGATCCACGTAGGGTCGCCTGGAAGAAGGCGTTTCCAACGGTCCGGCGCGGCCAATCCGGTCGTTGTTCGTTCGAGCTCGTGTGCGGTTGCAGCTCCCGGCATCCGGAGCCCGCCTGACCCATGAGGAGGGGTTCCGATGCAGTTTCCAGGCCCGTATTCGTCCATCATTCGATCCATTACGCTCGCACTTGCGATCGCCCTCGTGCTGCCCACACAGGCCTCGGCGGCCTCGAGCACGGTGCGCGAGCCCGCGTTCTCCCTGCCCCACATCTACGGGGATACCGACGTCGAGATGGCTCGGGAGAACGGCCGGGAGATCGCCAAGGACCGTCTCGTGCAGATCATCCTGCTCTCCCGCGTGGGCCGCGGCACGCTCCATCAGGCCTTGGGCGCTCTTGACCCGGGTCTGCTCGGTGACGATATCTCGACACGGTCCACGGGCTACACCTCGTCGGAACTGAACAACATGTATCAGAAGTTCCCGCAGCGCGAGCAGGACCTGATCCTCGCCTACTGCGAGGGCGTGAACGACACGATCGAGGAGATCTACGCGGGGACCCTCCCCGAGCCGATCGAGATCAACATCCTGCGCAGCCCCCTCGCGGGCATCGAAATCGGAGACGACCTCTTCGGCAACGCCACGAACATTTCGGACCAGGTCGACCCCTTCTACAAAGCGCCGGGCGGCGCCGATCCCCAGCGTCCCAACGCGGGCTTCCAGTTCACGCCCGAGGTGGCGATGTCGATCGCGGTGCTCGAGATTCGCAACTTCGGCTTCGAGAGCTTCAACGAAGCGTCGCGCCTGAACGAGCTTCAGAAGCTGATCGCCAAACACGGGGCTTCGGCAGGCGAGGAGATCTGGAAAGACCTCAACTTCCTGAACGACCCCCTGGCCCCCGTCAGTGTCCCGGACCCCGACACGCCCGGCTTTGGCGGACCCCTCGCGGCCGCGCCCAAGGCCTCCGCCACCCTGCTAGCCTCTGCGAAGGGGGCTACGAAGTCGGAGCCCAGCCACGTCGTCGCCCTCGCCAAGCGCTATCCCCGCTATGACTACGCCGGCTCGGAGGCCCGGCAGCGGCAGGCCGCCGAGCGGCGGGCCGCGGTGGCCACTCGCCTGGGCGCCTGGCCCAAGCTCGGCAGCTACTCCTGGGTGATCGCGGGCAATCGCTCGGCCACGGGTAACCCCTGGGTGGGCGGCTTCCCACAAACGGGCATCCAGACCCCTTCGATCATGCACTTTGTCGAGAACCGGAGCGGGGAAGGCATCCAGGGCATCGGCATGGAGTTCGCGGGTGCGCCTCTGGTCCTGATCGGCCAGACCGACTCGGTCGCCTGGACCTCGACCACGGCGCAGCTCCGCGTCGTCGACACCTTCTTCGAGGAGATCG
>JBDHAI010000423.1:0-2060 GCA_039588155.1 Gemmatimonadota bacterium
GGAGGAGCTTTGGATCGAGGACGAGCGCCCATGAGCGGTTCGGGCGAGGCTACGGAGGCCGACGGATCATTGTCTTTGACGCGGTGATCGGCGTCGTATTGGCGGGTGGCTCCAACCTGAGAGCGGCGGGCTTCGGCCTCGGCGCACAAGCCGGCCTGGCAATTCGACTTAGCGACAGCGCGGCCCTCGAGTTGGGCGCCGTCTATGACCGCGTGTTCAACCGCGACATCAAGCGGAAGCTCACCGCCGCAGATGAGTGGGTGACCGTCGGAAGGATGGAGGACTGGGAGTTCCTCTCCGGATTCGCGGCGGTCAACTTCCGCTTTCCTCTGCGGTGATGAAGCCGAACGCCCGACTAGCCGAATAGCTGAAGCTGTCCGCCGGGCGCCGGGCGTCGGAAAGATGACGTAGAAAGCGCGCTGGACACCCCCTCGAACCCGAGTCTCCGACAGGTGACCTGAAAAAGCTCCGCTACCTGATCGGCGTAGAGGCCCTCGCCTCGCCCGCGCGCGCTGTAGTCGGAATCGTACAGCCGACCACCTCGCATATCGCGGATCCGGTTCAGCACCCTCTCCTTTCGGTCCGGGTGGTGCTGCTCGAGCCAGCGCTCGAACAGCGGCGCGACCCCGTGCGGTAGCCTTAGCATGATGTAGCCTGCGAAGCCGGCGCCCGCATCAGCCGCCGCCTCGAGGATGGCCGGCAACTCATGGTCCGTGAGGCCTGGTATGACCGGCGCCGCCGTCACGCCCACCGGGATTTCCGCTTCGGCGAGTTTCTTTATCGCCGCCAAGCGGCGCGCCGGCGCCGATGCGCGGGGTTCCGAGTTGCGTGCGATCCGATCGTCGAGAGTCGTGATCGTGAGCGACACCGCCCCGGCACCGTGCTCGGCGAGCTCCGACAACAGATCGATGTCGCGGGTCACGAGACAGTTCTTCGTGCTCACCGCCACGGGGTTACGATACTCCGCCAGGACCTCCAGACAACGGCGCGTCAACTTCAGCCGGCGCTCAACGGGCTGATAGGGATCGGTCACGCCGCTCATCAGCAGCGTCTTCGGTTGCCAGCGGGGCGAGGCGAGCTCGCGTCGCAACAGCCGGGGCGCGTCATGCTTCACCAGGATCTTGGTCTCGAAGTCGAGACCGGCGGAGAATCCCAGGTACTCGTGGAAGGGCCGCGCGTAGCAGTAGATGCACCCGTGCTCGCAGCCACGGTAAGGATTGATGCTGGCGTCGAACGCGACGTCGGGGCTGTCGTTGCGGGCGATGATCGAGCGCGAGGTGTCCCTGAGCAATTGGGTTCGAGGAGCCGGATCATCGGGATCGCTCCAGGCGTCGCGGACGACGGCGAGCGGCTCGAAACGGTTGGCCGGATTCTCAGAGGTGCCGCGGCCCCGGATGGGTGAACTCACTCGGGCAGACTCCATTCTGACAACATGCTCCTCATGGCCTCTTTTGTGCGTCCAACTGGGGTTATGACCGGCGCCAAGATAGCACTTTCGGGTTTTATTCGGCAAGCGCTCTGGCACGGCCATGGGAGTCTGTTAGCCTGAACGAACGTTTAGATATCGAAGAGATCCGAGTGCCACGAGCGAAGGAGTTCGATCCCGATCAGGCCCTGCAGAGGGCGATGGAACTCTTCTGGGAGAAGGGCTACGAAGCCACATCGGTGCAGGATCTGCTCGACAACATGGGGATTAATCGCTTCAGCCTCTATGGCGCGTTCGGCAGCAAGCACGACTTGTTCATAGCGTCGCTCGATCGCTATAGCGACGAGGTCGTCACCGATGGGCTGGCGGTGCTCGAGGGAACCGAGGAGGGGATCCCGGCCATAAGACGCTACTTCGAGGCCGCGCTCGGTTCTTTCGCTTCGGCGAGTGGGCCACGGGGCTGTCTGATGACCAACTCGGCGGTCGAGATGGCGCCTCACGACAGCCAGGCCGGGGCAAAGGTGAGCGCGCACATGAAGCGGGTGGAGAATGCATTCTACAGGCAACTCCTGACCGCCCAAACGGCCGGCGAAATGAAGAAGAGCCAGAATATCCGTGACTGGGCCCGCTATCT
>JBDHAI010000424.1:0-2046 GCA_039588155.1 Gemmatimonadota bacterium
GTCTCCAACGCGACCCGCGATTCCGTGGTGCCCGGAGCGGGTGGAGAGACGATCGGCCTCGGTCAGATCGTTGGTCAGTGCGGGGACCAGAAGCCATCCGTACGGGCTCCCATCTGCGGCCTGTTCTACGTCGGTTGTGACGCTGGTGGCTCCGGGATCGGCACGCAGCAGGCGATCGAGTCGGGAATCAGGGTGGCGGGCGAGGTGGAGCAGTACCACAAGCTCCACCGGCGGCTTCCAGCTGCCTGACGAGGTCCCCGACGAATGGCAGCAACGCCTCCGATTGCCGCTGCACGCATGGAAGGAACCGTCGAACTGAGCGACGGCCGCTCGATCGGAGTGGCCGAGTACGGCGATCCTCTTGGCGAAGTCATCTTCTGGTTTCACGGCACTCCGGGCGGGCGCCGGCAGATCCCGCCGCGAGCACGCGACATCGCCTCCGAGCGCGGGGTGCGCCTGATCGGTGTGGAACGTCCGGGGGTGGGGCGCTCGACGCCCCACCTTCACCGGAGCGTGGCCGAGGGGGCTCACGACATCGAGTCCGTCGCGGACCGCCTCAACATCGAGCGCTTCGGCGTCATCGGTCTGTCCGGGGGTGGACCCTACGCGCTGGCCTGCGCACACGAGTTCCCGGAGCGGGTCGTCGCCGGGGCAGTGCTGGGGGGCGTGGCGCCCTCGTGCGGCGAAGAGGCCGTCTCGGGAGGGGCGGTGGCCCTGGCCCAGCAAATGGGCCCGCTGCTCGAGGCCTTCTGCGAACCTCTGGGACACCTCTTCTGGGCCAGCGTCTACGCCCTCCGGCCGCTGTCGTCCCAGGTATTCGACCTCTTCATCGGCACCATGCCCGAAGGCGACCAGAAGGTCATGAGGCGCCCCGAGATGAAGCAGATGTTCATCGACGACCTGCTCCGCGCCAGCCGACCCCGGCTGCACGCACCGATCTACGACATGGTGCTCTTCGCCAGGCCATGGGGCTTTTCGCTGCGGGACATCCGGGTGCCGATCCGTTTCTGGCACGGCGACGCCGACCACCTCGTTCCCCTGGAACACGGCCAGCATCAGGCAAGGCTCGTTCCGGACTCCGATCTCAAAATCCGGCCGCAGGAGGGACACCTGGGCAGCCTCGACGCTGCGGAGGAGATCCTCGACACGCTCCTCGGCCTATGGCCGCGCCGGGGCGCGAGCCGGTCGCTTCGGGCGTAGGAGCAACCCCAAGAGCGCTGGTCGTCGGGGAGAGGGCACGACCGAACATGGCCGTCGTCCGGCGCCGCGACGCACGATGGACTCCTCGGCGGCCCGGTGCGTGAATCCGGCCCGAGATCAAGGCGCGAAACCGCAGGCATGGCAGCGCGACGTCGAGGTTTCGCAACGCAGGTATCGGGCCGAAGGCACGCGCTGGGCGACAGGAGGGTTGTGGAGACAGGTTCTAGGCCCGAAGTGCCAGGACATCGATTTCGAAACGCGCGGGCAGAAATGCCAGGCGACTGGAGCCACCGCTGAGCGCTGCCTTTGCGAATTCGCACCAGGGGAGCAGGTAGCGGCGGCGAAGCTCTTCGATCAGCACCGACTCCTCCCTGTCGATCGCGCAGGCGTACACTTCGCACGCGGCGCCCAGCTGGTCCGGCGGCAGGTGAACACCATCCCAATGCAGCCCGAGGTGGCGCGCCACGCGCATCCAGTCCTCTCGCGTGGCCGCGCCCTCGCGTCCAAGGGCCGCATGAAGCAACAACGGAACCCTGGGAGCGGGCGCGCCGATCTGGAAGGTGCTCCAGTACTCGGCGTCGTACGATGCGAAGGAGTCCGGGAGAACCAGCGTCCGCCAGGCTTCCTGGCGAAGCGCATTCGGGACGACCGGACTCCAGATCCGGGACCAGGCGATCCACCGAAGGGCGTCTGCCCGCGAACGCACGCTCATGGCTCCCGGCTCCCCCATCCGGGGCTGACGCACTTGAGCCCGCCCCGGTCGGCGGTCGCGCCGCGCCAGATTGCGAAGGCGAGCCGCGCGCTCCGTAGGCGACGGCGCAGGTCTGGCAACCGATGCACCTGCTC
>JBDHAI010000425.1:0-2190 GCA_039588155.1 Gemmatimonadota bacterium
CGGGCTAGGCGACCGCCTCCCGGTCGGTGACCACGAGATCGACGCTGCAATCCAGGACCTGAAGCAGGCAGATCAGCTGGTTGATGGACTTCCTCGTGTTGGTCGTATCCAGAAGGCGGTAGAGCTGGGGCACGGAGGTCTTCAGGCGCCGGGCGAGCTCACGCCGGCTGAGACCGCTCTCCTCGACCCGCCGCTTCGCCTCGACCGTCAGCTGGTAGATGAGGAGATCGCGCAGATAGGTCGGGTCCTCGTTGTACTCCAGGACCTGGTTGAGGTGGATGGAGCCCTCGGCGCCCGATTCCAGCACGTAGCTGAACGCCTCGTTCGCGAGCTCGCGATCGACGTAGGCGTCCGCCACCTTGTCGGCCGAGTCCGGCTGGGGCTCGGCCTTGACGTAGGGGTAGGCGTAGGCCGCGCCGGAGTAGGTGACGACGCGGAACTCGCCCTTCCGGTTGTTCGGCTCGACCTTTCGGATCTTCATAGAGCGCCCTCGTCCTCCAGCTCACGGATCAGGCGCAGCACCCGTGCCGATGCCCGACCCTTCATGGGCTGCCCGCTCTCCAGGTCCCGCTTCACCACGAGCTTGCCGTCCTTGTAGACGTGCACGCGGCGAGGGGTGTGGTCCCCGGTCCAGGTGAGGAAGACGTAGTTTCCTCGCCGGACCTTGCCCGTCGTCAGATGTTACCATCGGAGGTAACATCTACAAGCTGGAGCGCAGCTGGGTCGGGGCCACAGCTGCGCTCAGGAGAGGCGGGCAGCCGGACCGGGGCCTTGGCGTTCCCCCGAGCACCAGGAGCGACCAACGGTCGAATCTCCTGCCAGCCGCATCGATCGGCGCACCCTCGCGGCCTTGAGCACACCTTGAGCACGGGGTCTGCGCAAGAAATCTTCACGATTCCGGAGGCTTTTCGTCGGGATCGCCGGGTTCGAGTCCCGTCCGCCCCGCCAGAAATCCCGGTCTTCGTTGCGGTTTTCGCGCCGGGTTCGGGCTCAGGCGAGCGGACCTCTGACCTGGGCCTGACCGACTTCGCGAGGTCACGGGCTGGAGGGCGCACGACCCTGCCCGTACCGTCTGGCGCGCCCTCGTATCTGAGGGCTGCCAAATCGAGCATCTGTGAGTGAGGGCCGGCGTGCCCAGCGGCCTGCATCGACGTGACGCGGGCAGGCGTTCAGTCCTGCCTGGCGCCCCGGAAGGCCCCGTTTGCAATCACGATCATGCAGGCGATGGTCACGCCCGAGGCGAGCGCCGCCGGCAGGAAGGCGAGGATGTCGAACGCGTTGCCCTGGCCGAGGCCCGGCACGTCGTAACCGCTGAGGCCGTGCGTGCGGCCGAAGACGCCGAAGATGTAGAAAGCCGTGTTCGCCCAGGCCGTGACGATCAGACCGTAGACGACAAAGATGCGGGCTCTGCCCGGGGAGACGAAGGGCAGGGCCATCGCACCGAGCCCGCACAGGAGTGCGTTCATCAGGCATCCCACGTGCGCCGCGCGCCATGCCCGGAGTTCGCCGGAGACCGCCGTCTCGCTCGCGAACAACGGCCACAGCTCGATGCGCCCGAGGACGCTGAACATCAGAAAGAAACCCGAAACCAGTCCGACGACCGCGACCAGGCCGGCGTTTCCGAACAGGAGCCCCTGATGGCGCTTGATGCTCGAGTCCATGGCTCTCCCCGGGAAATTCTCGTGCTCCGTGAGGGTAGAATATCTCACCGGAAGCCGCGGCATTCGGCGGCGATCGGGTGAACGCCCCACGACTTTCGGAGCGGTGATGCGTGATCACGATCGGTGTCTCGTCGAAAGCCCTCTGACGCCGAAGGCAGGGCGGCCGTCTCGCTGCGTGCGCGGTGAGCGCTTCCGCGCGCGGGGCGAAGAGGGGTCCGGCGGTGTACGCGGACCGGGAGTGAAGCCGTCGAGCCGCCAGGCCCTGGAGCCACTCGAGGAGGGCGGGCTCCTGCAAGACCTGTCGAGTCGCCGAGCCCTTCCGGGAGGCCGCGGGCAGGTGGGATACACGCGGGATACAGGTTTCAGCGTTCCCGACCCTTGCGTTCCCGGGTACTTACGGCCGGAAGTTGGGCATTCGAGTCCCGTCCGCCCCGCCACAACTGCTCGAATTAGCTGAGAAATTTCGGTTCTGGTGATGCTTGGTCGGGCGCGTTGGTTGCGCTTGGTTGCGGCGACGAGCGGCTTGTTC
>JBDHAI010000426.1:0-3287 GCA_039588155.1 Gemmatimonadota bacterium
CGTTGAGCCGATCCAAGGCGCGTCGTAGGAGGCCGCGGTCATCATACAAGCGACCGAGGATGTAGGCGGCGAGCCCGGCCTCGACGTAGGCTCGCGGATAGCGGTCCGAATCCAGCACGTCCGCCCGGTCGATCAGTCGGCGCAAATTCACGGTGTCGGTTTCGGCGACGATGGGATCGGCGATGCTGCAGACGCCATCGCTAGGATCGTCTGGGAGACTGGCTACGTGTAGACCCGTCGGCGGGCCGAGTAGCACAACGGCGAAGGCGAGGAAAATCACCATGCAGCTGCCTGAAAACCTGTGGCGCCCTTGTTGTAATCTAAGCCACGGCACACGATACAAACAACTAAGACATGCCCGGAGTGCCGCGGACCGCCAGCTAGGGCCGATACCCGTTCCAACACCAGCGATTCTGGCTATCGCTGACCAGCCTTATTACCTTTCGCGCCATTCAGCGCCGGGCCCGCCACCCGTTCCCTCTGGTCGTTGGCGGGCTCGCAACGCGTCACCGCACGCGACACGGTCGCCAGTCGAGGTGCTCTGTGAAGGTTTTCCTGATCTACGTCCGGGACGAGGACTTCTATCGCCTGCTCCCCCCGGAGCTGGCCGGCTCGCGGTCCGGCAACGGGAGGTCAGGCAACGGGAGGTTCGGCGACGGACGCGTCCAGGTGATGGCCTTCCCGCCGATCGGGATCGAGACCCTGGCCCCGGTCGTGCGCCAGCACGGCCACGAAGTGCGGATGTTCGACACCTGCCACCCGCAGATGAAGGAGGAGCACATCGCCGAGGCCGTGCGGGAGGAGCGTCCGGACGTGATCGCGCTCTCCTTCCTGTCGACGACCTCCTACCCCGCCGTCCACAGCATGGCGCGCCGGCTTAAGCGTGCGGACCCCGACACGCCGATCATCCTCGGTGGCGTCTTCGCGACCATGAACGCGAGGAAGGTCCTGGCGGATTGCCCTTACGCGGACTGCATCGGCGTCGGCGAGGGCGAAGAACTGCTTCCCGATTACATCGCGAACCTGGACGACCCCGGACGCGTCGCCGGTCTGGTCTGGCGCTCAGGTGAGGAGATCGTCGAGAACGCGCCGCGCCCCATCATCAAGGACCTTGACCAGTTCCCCTACCCGGACCGCCAGAGCCTGCCCATCGACTACATCGAGTCGATGCCGCTCGACGTGCCGGCGGTTCTCTCGCTGGACCGCTTCTGTACCATGCAAACCTCGCGCGGTTGCCCTTACCCCTGCGTGTACTGCGACATCCCCGCCCTGGCCGACGGCAAATGGCGCTGTCGCTCGCCCGAGCACGTGCTGGGCGAGATGCAGGAACTGAACGACCAGGGCTACCGATCGATCTACCTCACCGACGACCACTTCCTGCTGAAGCGGAAGCGTATCCGCGAAATCTGTGAGGGCATCATCGAACGCAAGCTGGAGTTTCGCTGGGGCTGCGAGGGCCGGGTCGATTCGGTCGCCGTCGACCAGTTCCCCATCATGGTACGCCAACTGCAGCTTCCTCGCCTTCGGCATCGAGGCGGGCACCCAGAAGGTGCTGGAGCGGCTGAAGAAGATGCAGACAATCGAGCAGATCGAGCACGGGGTCAGCGAGGCCAAGCGCCACGGCATCGATACCGCGCACGGGTTCTTTCTCGTCGGCTCACCGGACGAGAGCGAGGCCGACATCCTGCAGAGCTTCCGCTTCGCGGCCCGGCTCAAGCTCGACACCTTCGGTTTCAACCGGCTCTGCGCGTACCGCGGCACGCCGCTGTGGCAGGAGTATGTGGAGCGCGGCATCATCGATGACGAGCGCGACTGGTACAAGTGGTTCAAGTGCTCGGATATCGACCCCACCGTCCTTCCCAGCGAGGTCGTGAACAAGGCGCGACAGAAGGGATACCTACTGCTGTTCGCCCACCGGATCTTCCTGCGCCCCATCCAGACCTTCAAGCTGCTGCGCACGCTGAGCCGGCACATGAAGATGTCGGACATTTTGACGCTACTCTGGAGCCCGTTCCGCAAGCGCACCCTCACGCTCAAGCCCGAGCTGCCGGCGCGAATGCTCGATCAGGGGCTGACCGCGCCCGTCCGCGAGGCCGCTACGCTCAGCGCCCCCCATCCACGCTGAGGGTCTGGCCCGTAATCCAGGACGCGAATTCGGAGGCAAAGAAAAGAACGGCGTAGGCGATGTCCTCGGGCTGCCCGAGGCGGCGCGTGGCGATCGATTCTATCAATTTGCGCTGCCCCTCCGCGCCATAGGATTCCCACTGCCGCTCGGTGGCGGGGTTCGAGCGGATGAAACCGGGGGCCACGCAGTTCACCGTGATCCCGAACGGGCCCAGCTCGTGGGCCAGCTGCCGGGTGAAGCCGATGAGACCCGATTTGGCCGAGGCATAGGCCTGGATGCCGGTGAGGCTGACCCGCAGGCCGGCGCCCGAGGAGATGTTGACGATGCGGCCCCATCCCCCCGCCTTCATGCCCGGCGCCACGGCCTGGGAGAAGTGGAAGGCGCCGGTCAGGTTCACGTCGAAGATCTCCTGCCACGACTCCGCTGTGACCTCCTCCAGCGGGCGCCCGACTTGACCCGCCACGCCGCCGGCGTTGTTCACCAGCACGTCAACCTGCCCCGACGCCCGCGACGCCTCCTCGACGAACGCCTTCACTCCCTCCCGGTCCCGCACGTCCACGGCACGAGCCTCACACCCGGCCCCGCACAGCTCTCGAGTCTCGGCCAGCTCAGTCTCCAGGATGTCGCACGTCCAGACCCGGGCGCCCCGCTCGGCGAAGGCCTGGGCCATCGCTCGCCCCAGCCCGTGCCCGCCGCCCGTCACGATCACCGTGCGACCGTTGAAGTCGAAGTTCATGTGAGCTCCTCCAGGTTCCGCCAGTCCCGGGCCCGCTCCCCCCGCTCGATCTCGTGGATTTGTAGGATGAGCCGCTCGGTGAGAGGCGTGGCGACACCCAACTCGCCGCCGAAGCGCACCACAGGCCCCAGCTGAGCGTCCACCTCCGTTAGACGCTTGCGCACCGCCAGATCCCGCCAGATGCCGCTGTGGGTCTTAGCGGATCGGCGGTTAAAGACCACCAGGTCGTCCAGGGAGGCCTCGGCTCGCCCCACCGCAGCGGCGGAGCGGAAGGCCCCGGGGTCGAACCCGTCAAAGCCCTCCAGCGACACCCCCCGGGCCTCCGCCACCGTTACCACTTCCCGGGCCAGAGCGACGAGCAGGGGCCGGTACTTCGGCGCCGCCAGCACGTCCGCGATGGATTCGTCGGTGAGCGCCGTGGCGAAC
>JBDHAI010000427.1:0-4133 GCA_039588155.1 Gemmatimonadota bacterium
GTACCATTCGGTGGCTCAACACCTAACTCGTTCGCTCATATGAGCTTACACGTTCCAGCCCCGCTCCCGACCCCGGGCGCCGCGTGACACCCTGCCACAGAAAGGGACAGCACCGGGCCCCCAAGCCGGACCCATCGTCCCACGCTGGACCCCGCACGGCGCGGGACCCCTTGCCAGAAGGCGAAAAGCGGGCAAGTTAGAGCTGTGGCAATTTGTCACAGTCCTGAGGAGGGTGCGGGGGGAAGCGCGGCAGAACGCCCCAACGCCGTGAGCTGCCTCGCCGGCTTAAGCTATTATATCATAATAACTTAGGACTAATCCAAGGCCGCGGTAGCCGACGGTGAAGAACACGGCACGGAACCTTCACTGTGGATGGGAAAGCGAAGCCCCCACAGCACGGCGGAGGAGTCTTGTCTCCAGAGATCACGATACTGGACGGGCTGCCCGACCCGATCTTCTTCGTGGATCGAGAGGGGCGAGTCGTGTACGTGAACCGGGCCTGCGAGTCGGCGTTCGGCCTACCGGCGGCGTCGGTGGAGGGGCAGTTCCTGTCGGAGCAGCTGGGCCGGAGGCTGGACGAGGGGCTGCAGGCGTTGCTGAGCCCTTCGGGAGAAGCCAGTCCGGCGTCGCTGCCCGCGGTGCGAATCGGGCGTTCCCTCTGGGATGTGCGAGTGACCCCGGGCACGGAAGGACTGACGGCAGTGCACTGCATTCCGTCGCCCGGAGACCAGGCGGGATGGCCCGAGCTCGTCGCGGACTCGGCGGACGCGATCTGGGCCGTGGACGGCAGGGGCCGGATCATCGCCTGGAACCGGGGGGCCGAAGAGATCTTCGGCTACGAGTCGGACGAGATCGTCGGAGAGCCGGTGACGCGGCTCATCCCCCGGGACTTGCTGAACGCGCGGGAACCGGAGCGCTTGCAGGCCGCGTTGAGGGAGCTCGGCTCGGTTCGAGACTACCAGACGCGCCGTCTGACCAAAGACGGGCGCGAGGTAGAGGTTAGTCTGACCTCCACGCTGGCGCGGAACGGCTCGTCGAAGGCTCTGGCTGCATCCACGATTGTACGCGACCTGTCGCAGCGGCGGCAGTTGGAGCGGCAGGTGATCGAATCGGAAAAGCTGGTGACCTTGGGCCAGCTCGCCGCCTCCGTGGCGCAGGAAATTGGCGCGCCCCTGACGACGATCGGCATCGTCATGGAGAAGCTCCGCAGGTCCGGCCTGGGCGACAACGATTCCGAGCGGCAACTGGATATGGCCACACAGCAACTCAACCGTATCGCTCGGCTCACGCACGGGCTCGTGGAGCTCGCGAAGCCGGGCGAACTGCATCTGACTCGCGTGCAGGTGCGCGATGCGATCGACCGGGTGCTCGAGCTGTTAGGGGCTTCCCTCAAACGAGCCGGAGTGGTGGTAGGTATCGAGTCCGCCGAGCCATTGCCGCAGATTCTCGCCGACCCTGGCCAGCTGCAGCAGGTCTTCTTGAACCTATTGATGAACGCACAGAGGGCGCTGGAGACAGGAGGCGGCGGGCGCGTACGGATTAGGAGATGCTGGCGGACTTGGGTGGGCCCTGTAACGGGTCGCCCGAGGCGGAAGGTCATCACGATCGAGGTCAGCGATGACGGTCCGGGAATCGACCCAGCGGATCTGCATTACATCTTCGCGCCGTTCTTTTCCAGGTCGGGCGGATCGGGTCTGGGGCTGGCACTGGCGAAGCAGATCATCCATGCGCACGGCGGCAGCATCGAGGCCCACTCGGCGGTGGGTGAAGGCGCGACGTTCACGATACTCTTACCGGTGGAATCCGATGCCTGACGATACAGGGGTTCTCGAGGCGACGGCGAAAGTTCTAGTCATCGAGGACGACGAGGTCCTTCGCCAGCTGCTGATCGATGTGCTGAGCGACCAGGGTTACGTGGTCGAAGCCGCGGAAACCGGCGAGGACGGTCTCAAGTTGATGGAGGCCGACGTCTTTGACATCGTCCTTCTGGATATCAACCTGCCCGGCATGGACGGGATGGACGTACTGCGTCTGGCGCCGGCCCGCCAGCCGGACGCCCAGGTCGTGATGATGACCGCGTTCGGTACGGTGGACACGGCGGTGGAGGCGATGAAGCAGGGTGCCTTCGACTATATCAACAAGCCCTTCAGCACGGACGAGCTACTATTGACGATCACGCGGGCGCTGGAGGAGCAGGATCTTCGTCGCGAAGTGGCGCGGCTGCGCCAGAAGGCCCGCGGTATCGGCGGCGACATACAGATAGTGGGCAAGAGCCCCGCTATCGAGCGAGTCCTCGACCTGATCGCGCGGGTGGCGCCCAGCCGGGCGACGGTGTTGATCACGGGAGACACGGGCACCGGCAAGGAGTTGGTGGCACGGGCGATCCACGCCGCCAGCAACCGCGCCGGCAAGGCTTTCATGCCCATCAACTGTGCTGCGATTCCCGAGAACCTTTTGGAGTCCGAGCTCTTCGGGCACATGAAGGGCGCGTTCACCGGCGCCATTCAGAACAAGAAAGGGCTGTTCGAGGAGGCCTCCGGCGGCACGGTCTTCCTCGACGAAATCAGCACTATGTCAATGTCGCTGCAGCCCAAGCTGCTACGGGTGCTGCAGGAATACGTGATCATGCGAGTGGGTGGGCGCCAGCCGATCCCCGTCAATATCCGGCTGATCGCTGCGACCAACCTCGACCTGAAGAAGCGCGTATCCGAGGGTCAGTACCGTGAAGATCTCTATTACAGACTGAACGTATTCCCCATCGAAGTGCCGGCCCTGCGGGATCGCCGGGAAGACATCGCGTTACTTGCGAACTTCTTCCTTCAGAAATACGCGGAGTTGTATACGATCGACCCGCCGAAGTTACCGGCGCGAACGCTGGACCGAATGATGAGCCACGAATGGCAGGGCAACGTACGCGAGCTCGAGAACTTCATCGAACGGGCGGTGGTGCTTCACGCGAGCGGCGGCAGCGGGACCGTCGGCTTCGAGCTCCCAGGCGACAGCGAGCCCGGGAAAACTGGTGGTGCCAACATCCTCGACGAAGCTCAGCGCAACCGTTGGACATTTGAGGATCTCGAGCGCGAGTATATCTTCCGGGTACTGGAAAGCGTGCGGTGGAAGAAGACGGAAGCCGCCGAGATACTCGGCATCGACCGGCGCACTCTCTACCGCAAGCTCAAACGGTACGAGAGCGAGGGTGCGCGAAGCCCGGAATGAACAACCCAGCGCCTTCACGAGAAGATAGACTCCGTGCTCTAGTTGACGTGGGCCGCGCCATCAGCGCGTCGCTGGCGCACGAGGAGATACTCGCGCAAATCTGCAGCCACGCGGCTCGCTTGCTCGACGCCGAATCCGCAGTGCTGACCGAGCGCTGCGAGAGCTGCGGAGACGATGCCGGGCCGTGCCTCCAGGTCGTGGCCACCAGCTGGGCGAGCACCTCTCGATGGAGGGAAGCCTCAACGGCAGCGCGATCACCCAGCGCCGCACTCTCATAGTCAACGACGTCATGGCCGATGATCGTACCGACATGGCCGTGGCCACGAAACTGGGGACGCGTCAGGTCGTCATCTCACCTCTCTGCTATGGCGATAGCGCACTCGGGACGATCTTCGCCTTCAACTCGACCCAGCAGCGGGCTTTCGACGAAGGCGACGCTGAAATACTCGAGGCGTTCGCTTCCCAAGCCGCCATCGCGCTCCAGAACGCCCGCATCTTCGAGGCAGAAAAGCAACAACTCCATGAGCTCACCGCCCTGCGTGCCGCTCAGGACGACAATCTACAGCAGCTGCAGGCACTCATCCGAGCGGGTATGGCGCTCAACAGCCGACTCTCGCTGGACGACGTCCTGCAGACCTTGGTAGACTCGGCCCGCGAGGTCATCAAAGCTCGCTACGCCGCGCTCGGCGTGCTCGACAGCTCGAACAAGTCACTGGAGCGGTTCCTGCACTCGGGCATGGACTCCGAGACCATCAGCCGCGTGGGTCGCTGGCCCACAGGAGGCGGGACTCTCGGGATCATGCTCCGCGATGCACAAACCGTCCGCCTCAAGAGCCTAAGCGATCACCCGTCGTTCGCCGGCTTCCCGGAGGGTCACCCGACGATGCGCTCGCTGCTGGGCGTACCGATCCGCATCG
>JBDHAI010000428.1:0-2703 GCA_039588155.1 Gemmatimonadota bacterium
CTCTTGCCTTATCTTGCTGGCCGACACCGAGCCTCCGTTAGGGCGTTCTCAACATCAGTGCATTTGCTGGTACCTATCCAGCCACGCCGCCACGTCCGCATTCGATATCAAGCCTTCCAAGCGCCCGTCCCGAACGACGAGGGCACGCCCTACACCTGCCTTCTCGAGCTTGGCCAGCACTTGAGCCAGCGAGTCCTCCGGACGAACTGTCACAGCTTCGCAGATCTGGGTCATCACGCTGCTCACCTGCGTAGTGGGCCACTTGTCTCGATCGATCTCCTTGACCTGCCTCAGCGTGATGAGTCCCAACGGCTGACCGGCGCTGTCGAGTACAGGAAAGACGCTATAGCGACGCATGAGGAAGTAGTTGTCGACGAGATCCCGCAGTGTCAATTCGGGGGGCACGGTTTCGGGATTACGCGTCATCGCTTCCTTCACCTGCACGCCCTGGAGAATCTTCCGCACGATCAGCTGTCGGTAGCTGACATCAGCCGCCTGTGAGAGGAACCAACCGATGAAGATCAGCCAAATCCCGCTCACCAGAAAACCCTGGAACATACTGAGGATGCCCAGGCCGATCATCACGAAGCCGAAGCCTTTTCCGGTGAACGAGGCCAGGCGGGTCGCCTTGCGCACGTCCTTCGTCAAATGCCAGACGAGGGAACGCAACAGTCGGCCACCGTCGAGCGGTAACCCGGGTATCAGGTTGAACACCGCAAGGATGAAGTTGAGGAAGGCGAGGTATTCGGCGACGTCGACGAACGCCCTGTGCAGCCCCAGCGAATCCCCAACCCTTGCAAAGACGAGCAGTAGCGCACCGATCAGCGCGCTGGAGAGGGGCCCCACAATGGTAATGAGGAATTCATCCTTCGGGTTCGTCGCATCGGACCGGATCCGGGCCATACCGCCGAAGATGAACAGTGTGATCCCCTCGACCTCGATGCCGCGCGCCCTCGCCATGGCCGAATGGGCCAGCTCGTGCAGCAGTACGGAAGCAAAGAAGAGCGAAGCACCGATCAGAGCCATAGTGAAGTATGTGCCGACGCTCAGCCCGGGAGTGCGTCGAGGGAACTCGCTCTGCGCGAACGTCCAGAGCACGAGCAGGAAGACGACGAACCAGGAGAAATCCAAACGGACCTCGAATCCGAAGAACCGACATATGCGGATCCCACCAGTCATCCGTAGCTCCGTTCGATCAGGGACACCTGGAAATGGCCTAGGGCCGTCGCGGCGCCGTGCTCGAGCACTTCTCGCTCGCCGCTACCTTTCACCGCTCTACACGATGCCGGATACGCATCGAGGTACCAGAGGGTGCGGAGAGCCAGAGTCGCGGCCTCGGAGTAGCATTGTAATGAATATAGTCCGGCGCGTTCGGCGCCGGGAATGTCCGACTGAAACTCCGCAGGCTCGTCCAGCTGGCGCGCCTGCCTGTGATCCAGGCGTAGACCGGCGACGCTGAACCCGGGTCGATCGGACCGCAGCCCGAGCACGACTAGCACGTCGAGTTCGGCCGCTGGCTCGCTTGCCTCGCTCGCCACAAACATCCCCTCGACCGGTTCCGGCGGCCCCACCTTGGTCACCTGTGCCCAGAACAAGTTCTTCGGTAGCTCGATATACAGGGACGGCACGGGGACGCGGAACGACCACTCGCGGAGGGCGGGCGGTACCTCGACGAGGCTGCGCAGCACGGAGGCCTCGAAGGCGTAGAAGGGACACCCGGCGCCCCAGAAATGGTAGCAGTGATAGAGGATCCGAACGTACTGCTCGACGGCCGCCGCCTCCGCATTATCGGGGAGCACCTGATCGAGCAGCGCCGCCACGCGTTCCAGCTGTATGAAGTGATCGTATCGCCAGGTGCTCACGGCTCGACGAACCGATCCTCCCCGAACGCGACTTCGTAAGGCGTGATACGGCCGACCGTCACTTGCCGTTCGTCCCCTGCTTTACCCCTCAGGTCACGCGCTCCAGCTCAGCTTCTCCCTCCGGCACGCCCGACCGCTTCGCCAGCCAGTTGTTGCCGAGCCAGAACAGCGCCAGCACGATCAGCCACTGGAACAGCACAGTGCCAATGCTGAACGAGCTGAACGGATCGAACGCGGTCCGCCAGCCCTCTCCCCGTGCCTGGAGGAACCACCAGACGATAAGCACGACCGAGCCGACCAGGCAGAGCACCATCGTCACTTCCCACCAGCGACCGATCTTCACGTCCGCTCCCGCCTGGTTGACGAGCTCGTTGCGGAATCTGCGGACGCCGAACTTCAACACCGCGAACGCGAAGAAGAAGCCGGAGAGCATGAGCCCGACGCTCCAGACGAAGTCCTGATTCGCGAAGAAGCCCATGGACAGGGCGCTCGGCACCCCGGCCAGGAAGCCGACGACGCCGACGAACCATATCGCCCGGTTGCGCGGCAGCCCCGTGTCCCTGAGGACGCGGGTGGCCAACTCGATCATCGAGATCAGGCTCGTCCAGGCGGCGAAGACGAGAGCGAGGAAGAAGAGCACCATGAAGAAGCGGCCGCCGGGCATCATCGAGAAGAGCTGCGGCACCCAGATAAACGTCAACCCTTCGTTGCCGGCCCCGACGATCTGGTTCGCCACCTCAGGCCCAGCCAACGCGAAGGCCGTACAGAGGACCATGATCCCGGCCAACAACGACATGGAGTTGTTCCCGAAGCCCAGCGTGAAGGCGTTCAGCGTCGTGTC
>JBDHAI010000429.1:0-2688 GCA_039588155.1 Gemmatimonadota bacterium
GCAGGCCGAGCGGCACCACCGCTACGGCCAGCACGAGCAGCAGGATCCGGGTGCGAAATGAAAGAGGAAGCATCAGGGACCGGCTATCGATGGGCCGGATCGGAGCCGGAATCGGGCTCCGAATCCGACGCGGGCTCTCCGCGCCGTCGAATCAACGCACCGAGGCCGTGCTTCTCGATCAATCGATCGAGGCGCGGACGCGAGATTGCCAGCATCTCGGCCGCGCGAGACTTACGGCCGCGGGTCGCCTCCAGAATGCGGACGATGTGGTCGCGTTCCGCCGCCTCCAGCGTCGTGAGACGCGGACCCGACTCGCCGAGCGGCGCTCCAAACTCGACATGCTGCGGCCGGATCACGTCGCCGGTCGCCATCACCGCCGCGCGGGCGAGGCAGTTCTCCAGCTCCCGCACGTTCCCGGGCCAACTATGCCCTGTCAGGTTGTCGATCGTTTCAGAGGCCAACACCGGTCGCCTTCCGCCTGCCCCTGCTGCGGTCTTCGCCACGAAGTGCTCGGCTAGGAGCGGCATATCGCTCATCCGCTCGCGGAGCGGCGGAACCTCGATCTCCACCACCCGCAGGCGGTAGTACAGATCCTCGCGAAACTTCCCGACCGCGACTAGCCGCTCCAGGTCCCGGTGGGTGGCAGCGATGACGCGTGCCTCCGTCCGCTTGGCACGCTCCGCGCCCACGGGATAGTACTCGTGCTCCTGCAACACGCGGAGCAGCTTGCTTTGAAACTCGGGCGCCGTGTCGCCGATCTCGTCCAGGAAGACAGTCCCGCGGCCCGCCATTGCGAACCGGCCTCGGCGGTCGGAAGTCGCGCCGGTGAAAGCACCACGCACATGCCCGAACAGTTCCGACTCGAGAAGCGTAGAGGGAAGTGCCGTGCAGTCCACGGCGACGAAAGGCTCGGTCGCAAAAGGCGAGGCGGTGTGGATCTCGCGAGCGATCAGCTCCTTGCCCGTCCCGCTCTCCCCTCGGATGACGACGTTGGTGCGGGTCGCGGCCACCTGGCCGACGAGCTTGAAGATCTGGACCATTCGGGGGTCGCGACCGACGAGACGATCGCTGGCGGGCGGAGCGCTCTCGTCCCAGCGGACGGCCTCGCGCGCCGCCCGATCCTCGAAGGCTCGGTCCAGTACGCGGCGAAGCTGGTGGAGATCCAACGGCTTGACTAGGAAGTCGGCGGCGCCTTCCCGCATCGCCTCGGCGACGGTGGGCAGGTCTTCGTAGGCAGTCATGAGGACGACGTCAACGTCCGGCATGCGCCGCTTCAGGAGTCGGAGCAGGTCCAGGCCGCTCATGCTCGGCATTTTCAGGTCGGCTAGAACGACGCCGGCGGTAGACTCACCGAGCAATGCCAGCGCGTGCTCCCCGTCTTCCGCGGTCCGGACCTCAAGTGTCTCGTCGCCTAGAGCGCGGGCGAGCGAGGTCCGAACTCGAGGATCGTCGTCGACGATCAGGAGCGATCTTTCCATTCGAGGGCCTCGAAGTGCGATGCCGGAGGCCTGACGTAGTACCCAAAGTAAAGTGGGAGCAGAAGGGCGCGGTGGGCAACCCGCAGCGGCAGCTATACATCGCACAACGGGCCCGCCAACGGCTCACCAATCGCAGGGCAGGGAGGGGTCTGCTCGCAGGGCAATAGCGGGTTGGTTAGCCTAGCTGGATCTAGTGCATCCCATGGTCACAGCCGAACAGATAGTGACAAATCGGTATCGTGTCATGGAATGTGCACGCCGCCGCAAAGAACACGCAGCGCTGTCATGATGCTCACCTCCATCACTTGAAGTCAGATTCGTGGAGTAACAAAATCGCGAGTTCAACCGGGATACGCGGTATTTGCCCCATTCGACGCGGCTCGGCATCTTGTAGCTAGCCCCAAGCAGCGATGCACTGAAAATCCAGATGTCCAATCTGGAGCGGCTGACCGTGATCGTCCAGCCTGGGTGCGACTCATGACGGGACCGAGTATCCTGCGCAAGGCGAGCGAGACCCCGACACCTGGGACGACGGTGTCCAGGGGCTTTTCACCCGCCGAGATCCTGCCCGAATCGACGCGGCGACTCGGGTGGGCCGGTCTCATCTTCGCCGGCGGCTTCCTCGTGGCTTTCACCGGGTGGCTTCTTCTCGACCTCGCCGCGGGCCGCCAGCGGCCCTATTTCGAGCTGATCCTCGCTGTCAACCTGAGCGCGATGGCTCTCGGGCTCGCCGTCTTCTTGATCTCTCGCTACTCGAAGATCAGGCCGGATCTGTTGCTCGACTTCGGGCTGGTCTTTCTGGTGCTGGGCTCCTTTTGCCTCTCGATGAGCCAGTTCTGGGGGATTTGGCCGGAATGGTCGGATAGCATCCGGAACGATTACATGGGTGTCCCCTGGGAGGCCTGCTGGATCATCATGTTCCCCTTGCTGGCGCCCAATACGCCGGGTAAGACTCTCGTCGCGGCGCTGGCGGCAGCCTCAACCGCGCCCCTCGTGTTTCTGCTCTCTAAGTCCGTCGGCGCCACGAGCGCGGCGGCGCCAGTGCCGTTTACGTTCGCGTACTTTCTGTTGACGACTTATCTGTGCGCCGGCGTGTCGTTTGTGATCTCTCTCAACATCAACAGCCTCGCCAAGCAGTTGAAGAAGGCGCGGGACGTGGGCAGCTACAAGCTGGTGAGGTTGCTCGGCGAGGGCGGCATGGGTGAGGTCT
>JBDHAI010000430.1:0-2240 GCA_039588155.1 Gemmatimonadota bacterium
GAAAAGATGAGATCTACTGGAATCCTCGGCTCGGCGACCTGGAGGCGGCGGACCTGGCCGGGGTCGACGCTATCGTCCATCTGGCGGGACGAAACATAGCCGGCTGGCGCTGGACACCCGCCGTCAAGCGCTCGATCGAGTATAGCCGCATCGCCAGTACCCATCTGCTGAGTGAAACCCTGGCCCGAATGGACGAGCCGCCCGCTACACTGATCTGTGCCTCGGCCATCGGGTTCTACGGAGACCGAGGCGCTGAGCCTGTCCATGAGGAGAGCCAGGCCGGTGCAGGCTTTTTGGCGGAGCTGTGCGAACGCTGGGAAGCGGCTACGGAAGCGGCCCGCCAGGCGGGCGTGCGAGTCGTCAATCTCCGCATCGGGCTCGTTCTCACGGCGAGTGGAGGTGTGCTGCGGCGTCTGCTCACGCCCTTCCGTTTCGGTTTGGGCGGCGTGCTGGGAGACGGGCGACAGTACATGAGTTGGATCAGCCTGGACGATCTTCTCGGCGTCATCCTTCACAGTCTCTATACGCAGGACTCGAGCGGGCCGGTCAACGCGGTGTCAGCGGAGCCGGTCACCAATCGTGAGTTCACCAAGACTCTGGGAAGACTACTACACCGCCCCACGCTGCTCGGCGTACCGGCGCCGGTGATTCGCGCGGTCTTCGGTGAGATGGGTCAGGCCTTGTTCCTGGCGAGTGCGCGCGTGGAGCCACGGCGTCTGGAGGCCACGGGCTTCCGCTACCTGCATGCGGACCTGGCGTCCGCGCTCAACTGGGAACTCGGTATCAGCCCGCGCTGAATGCCTATCGGGTCGACGGCTGCTCCGTCAACACGAAGGCATCGGGGTCGTAACCCTGGTCGCGCAGAGTTGCAAAGACTTCTTCCAGCTGTTGCGCCGTCAGCTCTGAACGTCGGCTCAAGATCCAGCCGTAGTCGCGTTTCGGCGCTCCAATGACCGCGTACTCGTAGTCCGGATCGAGCCCGATGATCCAGTAGTCGCCCCAAAACAGTCGCTGGCCCAACACGCTGACAAAGCTGACCTTGAGCTTAGAGTTTGTGACTGCGTCATCGACTTTGGCGACGCCGACAGCGCGAACAGGCTTGTCGTTCTTGTCGATACAGCGGTTCACGACGTCGATTTGGCCGTCGTCGCGAAACGAATAGTACGCTGTCGTACCGGATACGCACTTCTTCTGGAACCGGTTGGGTATCTTGCCGATCTCGTACCATAGACCGACATAACGCGCCAGATCGACGCTCTCTACTGTTCTCAGCTCGTCCTGTGACACGTTAACCTCGCTCGGCCAGCTCCACGCGACCAGACCGGCCAGCACGCAGATGGTGAAGATGAACATGATTCGTCGGACCTTCATCGTCGTTCTCTCGCCTCCTCGTTATTCGACCGCTCGCTTGGGGAACCAGGGAAAGAAGGCGTTCGTACGCGCCACGTACTCACGGTACCCCGGCTTCACTTCCTCCAGCCGCTTCTCCAGCAGGGCCACGCCGGACACCTTCATCAGCAGCAAGGTCATCAAGACCGGGCTGAAGAGCGTCCAGAGCGAGCCCGGAGTGGCGGCCGCGAAACAGAAGAAGCTCCACCAGATCACGCCGATGAGGAAGAGCGCCACCCCGAGCCCGTCGAGCCAGGTCAGCTCCGCGGGTAACGCGCTCTTCTCGACCTGTAGCAGCGGCATGGCGATGATCCAGAGGAGCCCCGCCTGAAGCCAGAACACGGTGAACAGGCTCTTCCAGGGAAAGTTCTTCGGGTCGCGCTCCCGCATCTCACGATACCGGTAGTCTTCGCCCTGACCCCAGTTGCGCCAGAGGATGTAAAGCGCAAGGCGCAGGCCCCAGAGCGTAACGAGAGCAAGGACGAGGTAAGCTCGCGTCGCTGCGCCCGGGGTCAGCCAGAAATAGAGCCAGGCCAGTGCGACGAACCCGAGGCCCCAGAAGATATCGATGATGCTGGCGTCGCGGATGAGGAGGCTTCCCAGCCATACGACGGTCATCAAGGCGAGGGCGAAGCCCAGGCCGTGTAGTGCGATCATCAATGTGCTCACTGTCTCATCCTCGGTTCACGACTACAGCCGACGGCTCGGAGGCCAACCGCGCCTCGATCTCTCCACGAATCTGCAGGTAGGCGGATCGGTCGATAGGATAGCGCCAGGCGATGAGAATGGCGACCACATTGCAGACGCTTGGCGTCCCAACGTAGAGCAGGCGCAGTGCCCATATGGCGCTC
>JBDHAI010000431.1:0-2324 GCA_039588155.1 Gemmatimonadota bacterium
TGCGCGCCCTCGAGGATGATGAACTCGAAGAGCGTGCGGTCGTCGTGGACGGGCACGCCCCACTCGCGGTCGTGGTAAGCGATGCCCAGCTCGGTCGTGGCCCACTCGCAGCGTTTCATCGGGGTGACTCCGTGTGCTCTGTTCGCGTGGAACCCAGGCCCGCTTTGATAGCTGGGGCAGGTAACGGCGTCAAGCGGCTCTGGCGCCGGGAGGAGATGACCGCGGGCGGCAGGCGCATTACATTGGTGCGTCGCGACCTGAAGCGGAGAGCGGCCCGGGCGAGGAGGGACCCGCATGGGGCTTTTTGACGGCAAGAAGGCGTTGGTCTTCGGCGTGGCGAACCACAAGTCGATCGCCTGGGGGATCTCCCAAGCGCTGCACAGGGAAGGCTGCGAGCTGGGGTTCAGCTACGGCGCGGCGCCGCTGGAGAAGCGAGTGCGCCCGCTGGCCGAGAGCGTTGGTGCCAAATTCGTCGAGGAGTGCAATGTCGCCGACGACACGGCGATCAAGCACGTCTTCAAGAAGGTGGAGGCGACTATGGGCACGATCGATGTCCTGGTCCACTCCATCGCCTTCGCCGATCGCCAGGACCTGTCGGGCCGCTTCGTCGAAACCAGCCGCGAAGGGTTCAAGATGGCGTTGGACATCAGCGCCTACTCGCTGGTGGCATTGACCCGGGCCGTGGAGCCGCTGATGACGGACGGCGGCGCGATTCTCACGATGACTTACTACGGGTCGGTGAAGGTGGCGCCCCAATACAATGTGATGGGTGTCGCGAAGGCGGCGTTGGAGGCGTGCGTTCGCTACCTGGCCAACGACCTCGGCCCCAAGGGTATCCGGGTGAACGCGATCTCTGCTGGGCCCATCAAAACACTCGCCGCGTCCGGCATCGGCGGCTTCAAGAAGGTGCTCGGGTATTCCGAGAGAGTCTCACCGCTACGTACCCTGATCACCCCAGAGGATGTAGGCAACACAGCGCTCTGGTTGCTCAGCGATTGGGGTCGCGGTGTGACCGGCGAAGTGGTCTATGTGGACGCCGGCTGGAACATCATGGGTCTGACGGTGCCGCTGGACGAGCTGGGCGAAGGGAAATAGCGCTGTGATCGTCAGCGACAGTATCGAGCTCAAGACCCGCGGTGACGCCGACATGCTCGACATCACGGGCGAAGTGGCGGCGAAGGTCCAGAAGAGCGGAGTGACTTCGGGTATCGTCACGCTCTTCTGTCCCGGCTCCACCAGCGGCCTCACTACGATCGAGTACGAGTCCGGCGCGCTGGCCGACCTGGAGCGCCTGTTCGACGAGATCGTGCCGCCGGAACGCGATTACGCACACAACCAGCGCTGGGGCGACGGCAACGGACACTCGCACGTGCGCGCCGCACTGCTGGGCCCGTCTCTGACCGTGCCTTTTGTGGATGGCGAGCTGCAGCTGGGGACGTGGCAGCAAATCACCTACGTGGACTTCGACAACCGCTCTCGCAGCCGTCGTCTTGTGGTTCAGATCAGGTGTTGCCGTGTGAGTAGAAGCCGCCGGTGTGGAAGACGTTCTCGTTCTCGATGTAAAACCGAAAGTCGGTATCGTCGAGGAGCGCGTGAACGAGAGCGATCTGTGTGGCGTCTATCGGCTCGAAAACCCTGACGAATCTGTCGGCGGACAAAAGACACTCCTGGCGTTGCGGCAGGCGGATCAGCCTTCCTCTTCGTCTTCGACGATGCCGAAGATCTCGCGTGCCTGTGCGGCATCGTCGGGCGCGACGTGGATCGTGGCGCCGGGAAACAGCGGCCCGGTGAGCATGCCCTCCTGGGACTGGATGATGTAGGGGATCCCTTCGTTCTCTAGCAGGCCGGCCGCGGCCTCGGCCTCCACCTTCGTGGCGAAGTTCGCGATTTTGACCAGGTCTTCCATGAGCACCTCATAATGGGACCGCGACTCGCGCCGGCGGTCGATCGATCCGAGTCTATCGGGTTGTCCGATGTTACCGTGCCGGCGGCGCGGGTGTCAAACCCGCATAGCGGCTCGTGCTTGCGGGTTGTTGACGATTCGTTGACGCCGCCGCCGTATGGGCAGTAAGGCGACGCTCGCTTCGACTGGCGCATCTATTACTGTGAGGTCCATCTTAAGAGTCTAGCTCCAACGACTTGTCACCCAGAGCAATGGGTTCACCTATGGTATTCAGCCGCCGCACCTTAGGTATCGTCACGGCGGTCGTCATCCTGTCCGGGGCGCTGGGAGGGATCTACATACGGCTTCGTGCTCTGCAGGCGGAGGACGAGTCGAGTGCCGCCGCGACCAGCGATGAGGACCGGCCGGACGTCGAGTCTGC
>JBDHAI010000432.1:0-3098 GCA_039588155.1 Gemmatimonadota bacterium
TCTGATTCTGCAAACTAGAAGGGGCCGCTCGTGACGCGACGGCCCCTCTTCTTTCGTGTTGGGGTAAGTTCAGCTATCCGAGCGCTAGTCGTCGCTATTGTCTTTTAGCTGCCGAAGCTGTCGGCGTTCTTTCTTGCTCGGTTTACCCCCTTCTTTGAAGGAGAATTTCGGCGCGGCTCTTCTTTGTCGCCTCAAGCTGTCGCGGGCCTCGACGCTCTCCGCGGCCTCCTCGTACAGCTCTCTCGCTTCACTTGCGGGGCCGCGCCGTTCGGAGAGCCCGATGACCACGATGTGGAAATCGTACGGTCCCTTGCGCACCCGCACCCGGTCACCCGCGTGGATATTGGAAGCCCGTTTCGCCCGTCGACCGTTCACCTGTATTTTGCCGCCTACCACCGCCTTGGCGGCAAGCGAGCGGGTCTTGTAGAACCGTGCTGCCCACAGCCATTTGTCGAGCCGGACCGCTTCCAGGTCTTGCCTCCCTCGGTTTCACTATTCCCTGCGACCGACCCGTGCATTATAGTGCGAATTCGATTCATCCGCTCTTGCGAAAGACCCACGGTAGAGGAGGCGCGAAGAGGCCAATGGCGTATTTCACGCAGGGGTTCATTGACTACTTCGAGGAGCTTTCGCGCAATAACGACCGTGAGTGGTTTCACGCCCACAAGAGGGAGTATGAGCAGCATGTCAAGCGGCCCTTCAACGATTTCGTCGCGGAGATCATCGATCGCGTGAGCCTGGTCGATCCCGAGATCGAGATTCAGCCGAAGGACGCGATCTTTCGCATTGCGCGAGACATTCGCTTCTCGAAAGACAAGACGCCCTACAAGACCCATGTCGCCGCGGTGGTCACGCCGGAGGGTCGGCGCGACGTTCAGTATCCGGGGCTCTACTTTCACTTCGGCGCGACAGGGGCGTGGATCGGCGGTGGTATGCACAAGCTCGAAAAACAAAACATCACGAATATCCGTCAGGCGATCAAGCGGGATCGAAAAGCGCTGCAGCTGGCGATGAGTGGTAAAGCCTTCAAAGACCTTTTCGGCGAGCTGCGGGGCGAGAAGAACGTGCGACTGAGGAAGGAGTTCGCCGCGGAGGCTGAGCGGTTTCCCCTCATCGCCAACAAGCAGTTCTACTACTGTACTGCGCAAGGATCTGGTCGGCTTTGTCATGCGGCACCACCGGGCGGGCCGCAAGGTCAATGACTTCCTGAAGGCGGCGATCAGTGCCCCGACGAGGCAGGCGCTCAGCCGATGAGTCGGTCGAGGGGCCGGCTGCGGGCACGTAAGTTACATCTAGAAAGGTAAACCAGGCGTGAAACTCTCCGACACCGCGATTCGGCGTCCTGTGCTCACCGCCATGATGAGCACGGCGCTCATTCTCTTTGGTGCGATCGGGTACTCCAGGCTCCCCGTCCGCGAGTTCCCCGACGTCGACGCGCCGATCGTCTCGGTGACATCCGTGCTGCGGGGTGCCAATCCGCGCGTGGTCGAGTCCACCATCACGGACATCCTCGAAGAGGAACTGAGCACCATCGCCGGGCTGAGGACTCTCACCAGCGCTAGCTCGGAGCAGGTGAGCAACATCACACTCGAGTTCACCCTCGACCGAGAGATCGAGGCCTCGGCGCAGGACGTGCGAGACAAGGTCTCGCGTGTCCGCGGGCGGCTTCCGCAGGAGATGGAAGAGCCGGTGGTCACCAAACAGGATGCGGATGCCCAGCCGTTCTTCTGGCTCTCGCTCAGCGGCGAGAACTACGACCTGCTTCAGCTTTCGGACATCGGCGACCGCATCGTCAAGTCGCGGCTGCAATCGGTGCCCGGTGTCGGCCGGGCTCAGATCTTCGGCGAGCGTCGATACTCCATGCGTATCTGGCTGTCACCGTCGGAGCTCTCATCACGGGGCCTGACAGTACAGGACGTGGAAGCAGCGATCCGCAGCCGCAACGTCGAGATCCCGGCGGGGCGCATTGAATCCGAGCGTCGAGAGTTCACCGTCCGCTCGCTAGGCGAACTGAAGACGCCGGACGAATTCGCCAACTTGACGGTATTGAGTCGCGATGGCCAAATCGTGAAGTTGCAGGATATAGCACGTGTCGAGTTGGGCCCGGAGGACGAGCGGAGCGCGCTTCGATTCAAGGGAACTTCAGCCGTGGCGATCGGCGTGATTCGCCAGTCCAAGTCCAATCTGATTCAGATATCGGATGCGATCAGGGATGAGCTGCCGGCGATCAACGCGGCTCTGCCCCCGGGGGTTCAGCTGGATATCGCCTTCGACAGCTCGATCTTCGTGCGTAGCTCGATCGAGGAAGCCCAGAAGACTCTGTTGCTCGCAGCCGTCTTGGTGGTGCTCATCATCTTTCTGGCGCTGCGCAACGTGAAGGCGACGTTCATCCCCGCCAACAACCTCACCTTGCTGTCTCTAATATTGGCGATCGGAATCGTGGTCGACGACGCGATCATCGTGATGGAGAACGCCTATCGGCACCAGGAAGAACTTGGCGAGGACCCAGAGACGGCGGCAATCATGGGGACCCGCGAGATCGCGTTCGCCGTCATCGCGACGACGGTCGCTCTCGTCGCTGTCTTCTCCCCGTTGGCTTTCTTGCGAGGGACCACCGGCAGACTGTTCAACGAGTTCGGGATCGCTATGGCCGGCGCGGTGGTGATCTCCAGCTTCGTAGCGCTGACGTTGACCGCTTCGGCATCGGCCAAGATCCTGCGTGTGCCGGAAAGCCACGGCAGGGTTTTCATGGCTTTCGAGAAGGGTTTCCTGGGTCTGTCGTCCGGCTACTCCCGGAGCCTGACTTGGGCGATGAAACGCCGCTGGTACGTCGTTGCCGGCGCCTTCGCGACCGTACTGGTGGCCGTTGTCGTTTTCAGAGGCCTGAAGCGCGAGTTCGTGCCGCCCGAGGATCGCGGTTTCTTCGTCACCTTCACGATCACACCAGAGGGCGCTACCCTCGCCTACACCGACGGCTATCAGCGCCGCCTGGAGGAGATCGTTGCCAGAACCGAGGGTGTCGAACACTCGTTCAGCGTGATCGGCTTCGGAGGACGGGTGAACAGTGGGATCATGTTCACGAAACTTGTCGACTGGGA
>JBDHAI010000433.1:0-2375 GCA_039588155.1 Gemmatimonadota bacterium
CAGAGGCCGCTCGTCCGGCGACGGCGCCGTTACGACCCGACGATTATCTCGGTTTCCCCGTAGCCAGCGACTTCAAGCTCGCCGCCTGGGACTCGATCACCGGCTACTTCAACCTTCTGGCTGACGCCTCACCCGCGGTCCGGGTCGACACGCTCGGGCGGACCACCGAGGGCCGGCCGTTCGTAGTCGTCACGCTGACTGCGCCGGAAAACATGGCACGACTCGAAGAGATCCAGGCGAATCAGGCGCGGCTCGCTGACCCGCGGGCACTCGCGGAGGGCGACCTCACGGACCTGCTCGCGACGCAGCCGGCGGTCGTGCTCATCGCCCACAACATCCACTCCACCGAGATCGCTTCCAGCCAGGGTGTCATGGAACTCGCTTACAGACTGGCCAGCGAGACCGAGCTGGCCACCCTGCTCCGCGACGTGGTAGTGCTGCTCATACCGTCGATGAACCCTGACGGCCAGCAGATGGTGGTGGACTGGTATGCTCGCACCGTGGGGACGCCCTACGAAGGCAGCCGCATGCCTTGGCTCTACCACAAGTACGTGGGCCACGACAACAACCGCGACTGGTTCATGCTGACGCAGGTCGAGACGCAGATGCTGAACGACCTGCTCTACACACGATGGTTCCCGGAGGTCGTTTACGACGTTCACCAGATGGGGAATCGCGGAGCACGCTTCTTCGTACCTCCCTTCGACGACCCGGCGAACCCCAACATCGACCCGCTGATCGTCCGTGCCATCTCGCTTTTCGGCCTGCAGATCTCCACCGAGCTCGAGGCGGCCGGCAAAGCGGGCGTAGTCAACGGCGACCGCTTCGACCTCTGGTGGCACGGTGGGCTGCGGACGGTGCCGGCGCGACACAACATGGTGGGCATCCTCTCGGAATCTGCCAGCGCCCGACTCGCCTCGCCGATCTTCCAGGAGCTCGGCCAGCTGGACCGGCAACCCGAGCACGGGATCAACTATCCGAACCCTTGGCCCGGCGGCTGGTGGCGGATACGCGACATCGTCGATTATCAGCTGATCGCCGCCCCGGCGGTGATCGGGCTCGCCGCACGACAGCGCCGACAGTTGACCGCCAACTACGTCGAGTTGGGCCGTCGCGGGGGTCGCCGTTCGCCTACGTGATCCCCGCGGATCAGCGAGATCCCGACGCCGCCGCAAGAATGCTCGAGATCTTGCGTCGTGGCGGAGTCGAGGTGCACCGAGCCGGCGCACCCTTCGAAGCTGACGGCATCAGCTACGCCGCCGGTGACTGGGTCGTCTTGATGGCGCAACCGTATCGCGCTCACGCCAAAGACCTGCTGGAGCGTCAGCGCTATCCCGACCGCCGGCTCTTCCCCGGCGGCCCGCCCGACACGCCCTACGACGCGGCCGGCTGGACCCTGCCGTTACAGATGGGTGTCACGGCTGTCGAGATACCTTCGCCGTTCCACGCCGATCTCAGTTTGTCGCGCCGCCCCGTGCGGCCGCCGGTCGGCCAGGTCACCGGGTCCGGTCCTGTATTCGCGGTGAAGAACGAATCCAACACCGCCAACCTCGCTATCCACCAGACGATGCGGAATGGCGGCCAGGTTGTCCTGCTGACGGAGCCGGCCGAGGGCGACGGGCAGCGCTGGCCCGTCGGGACTGCGGTCCTACGCGGCCCGGGCGTCGCCGATCTGCTGAGCGACCTGACATCGAGCCGCGGGCTCTCCGCTGGCTCCTTCTTCGGCGCCGCAACCGGGCGTGCGCTCGACACGTTTCGAGTCGGTCTCTACCAACCTTGGACCGCATCGATGGATGAGGGTTGGACTCGCTGGGTGTTCGAGACCTGGGATCTGCCCTTCTATACCCTTCACGACGCCGAGATCCGCGCCGGCGAACTGAACGAGCGGTACGACGTGATCATCATGCCCGACCTCGACGCGAATTCGATCATCGAAGGCAGGCGTCCGGGTACGGTGCCCTCGGAGTACGCCGGCGGGATCGGCGAAATTGGGACCGCGGCGCTCCGTTCGTTCGTCAAGGCGGGTGGGACTTTGATCTGTCTCGACTCCTCATCCGAGTTCGCTATCGAGCAGCTCGGCGTCCGGGTCAAAGACGTTAGGCCCACGCCCGACGACCGACGCAGCGGGGAAGCCTTCTACGCTCCGGGCTCTCTGCTCTCCGTCTCGATCGACTCGCAGCACCCGCTGGGCTACGGCATGCCCGCAGACGGCGTCGTCTATTACGCGAACAGCCCGATATTCGAGGCCGACGACGGGGCGGACGGCATCGCTGTCGTGGCACGCTATCCCGAAGCGGGGCAGCTTCTGAGCGGCTACGCCATCAACGCCGACTTCCTGGCCGGCAAGGCCGCTCTTGTCGAAGCGCAAACGGGCG
>JBDHAI010000434.1:0-2038 GCA_039588155.1 Gemmatimonadota bacterium
TGGCCAGCGATCTCGACCTCGCGCCGTCCGAAGAGACCCAGTCGCTAGTCCGTTCGGTTCGATCAGCGAAAGTGCCCCCGGGCCCACCCGCCGATGTCAGAGCCGCGGCAGAGGCGGAGCCCACGGCATCACGAACGCTCCCGGAAAGCGTCAGCAAGGGTCGAGCACGTCGTTGGGTCGCCCTGTGGATCGTCGCCGCCGTCATCCCCACGGTAGCGCTGGGTTGGATCGTCACCCACAACAGCGCGGTGCGGGCACCTGACGCGGCACCGGCCGGCGGGATAGCCACCGCTCTCGAGCGGCCGCGTCCGCCCCCGACCTCCAGCCGCACGGCCTACGAGCACGTTGAGCGCGTGCGCGAGCTGCTGCGGACCGCACATTACTCCGATGACGACAGCGTCAAGCGAGCCTCACTCGACAAGGCCCAGCAGCTCGCCGCCAAGGCGATCGAGCTGGATCCGAACTACGCCGACGCCTACGGCTACTTGGGCGTCCTTTACATGCGGCGCGGCCAGTACGGCTGGGGCGAAGCCTGGTTCGATTCCGCCGACGCCCTGGCGAAAAGCCTAATGACCCGAGGCCCACGAGAGCGCGGTCACGCCCACTGGATCCAGGGCGACCTAGCATGGAGGCTGCGCCGCTGGACCGAAGGTGCCGACCATCTGGAGAAGGCGGCCGGACTCCTCCGAGATGAAGTCGAGCTGCAGTCCCAGGCCGCCTTGGCGCATTACCTGCTCGGGAATTTCGACAAGAGCTTCGTCTTCTGGAGGCGTGGTGCCGCCCTCGATCCGCAGCGGCCCGACCCTTGTCGCGCCGGCAGCTACTTCCACCTCGACCTCCTGGACGAGGCCGAGGCTTGCAGCCGGCGGTTGCTGGAAATCGACTACAACGACAGCTGGGGCTTTCGGGTGCTCGTGAAGACTTATATCGCACAGGGGCGGGACCCAGCTCTGGCGTTTGGGTCGCTCGGACCAGCCTGGCCCACATCCTCTGGAAGGCAGGGGAGCGAGACAGCGCCCGCGTCCTGCTCGAGGAGAGCGAGGCCTACGACTGGGACCGGCTAGAAAAGAGGCCCATGAGATGGGGGTGGTACTACGACCTCGCCGCCGTACATGCCATTCGGGGCGACAAGGAAAAAGCGCACCGCTATCTCCGTGCGGCTTTCGACGCCGGCTGGCACTGGTTCCGTCTCGGCCTTCGCGATCCCCGCCTCAAGAGCATTCGGGCCGATGACCGATTCCGGCTGCTCATGGCGGAGGTCGAAGACTCGGTGGCAGCAATGCGCTCGCGCGTGCCCAAAGATCTACTCGCTAGTGGCCTCGCCGATAAGGAATGACCGACCGCCAGGCTCTTTACTCCCGCATCTCAATGGAACAGCGGACGGGAACGTTGCGCTTCTGTAGTCATTCCGAGATCGGTGTTGGAAGAGGGCCGCGCGACGCTGCCCTTTCAGAGTCCATCGAGACGCGGATCACTGCCGCTCGAGTACGCTCTAAGACGATAGCAAACCGCTGTAGATCGAAGTCTTGACCGATCGTTCCAAACACGCTATGCTTCCGCGAACGAGAGGTCACGATGCCCTGGCAAAAGCAATTCGATATCGACAACGCCCTGGACCGGGCGCTGGATGCCTTCTGGGCGCGGGGCTACGAACCCACGTCCGTGCAGGATCTCGTTGACTGCATGGGCATCAATCGTGGTAGCCTTTACGCGACTTTTGGCGACAAACGTAGCCTCTTCATCCTGGCGCTGCGGCGCTATGACGCCATCCATCGTGAGGCCTGGGTCAAGGCCCTCGAACAAAAGGGTTCGGCGAAGGACGCGATCACGGCTGCATTTCAGGCCGTGGTCGACGCCGCTCTCGAGGCCGGCTCGCGGGACGGCTGCCTGCTGGTCAACACGGCGCTCGAGCTCTCGCCTCACGATGAGGAGATCTCCGCCATCGTGGGCCACGGTCTCGCCGAGATGGAGCGTTTCTTCCGACGGAGGATCGAGGACGGTCAGACCGAGGGCGAAATCGCGGCTCACCTCGACCCCG
>JBDHAI010000435.1:0-1210 GCA_039588155.1 Gemmatimonadota bacterium
CCATCGACTCGAGTGTAAGGAGGAAGGTGATACTCGAGTCTGTGGTATCGAGGTCCGCGCTTCGGTCTTCGGCCGCGATACCGTCGTCGCGCGCGGAGGCACGTACGGTCAGCTGGAGCCGCTGTCCCGACGCACCTGGATGCTCGGCCATTTCCTCTTGCCCGCGGCCTCGGGCAGCTGGAACTATCGGGTGGCCGCTTTCGAACTGGCCACCGAAGGATCGGATGACCCGCTGCGCGGCAACTGGGGCATAGGACGGTTTCGTGTGCCGGACCTCTGGGGCGGCAACGACTCCACACCCGTCAGCATCAGCTCGCTCGTTCTGGCGCGGCCGGGCGTGGGCGCCTGGGAGCGCGGCGAGGAGCGCCTGGCGCTCAACCCATTGCACATCTATCCGCCCGGCGCCACCGTCGACCTCTATTACGAGATCTACGGTCTCCCCGCGGACGCCATCTACACGACCGAGATCATCCTCGTCAAAACGGACAAGCTGCCGACGCAGACGCTCGATCCGCCGCAGGAGTGGGTGAACGAGCTCCTCGAGGATAAAAGGTCGGCGTTGCGCCTGCGCTTCGACGAGGCGGGCACCCGGAACGGCCGGCCCTGGATCGAGCGCCGCAAGACGTTGACGCTGAGCGGCATCCGGGAGGGGCGCTACGTCTTGATCCTGACCATCGCGCCGTACGACGAGAATGTTACGGTCTATCGCGTGACCCCGCTCCGCGTCGATCGCGACGCGGGCTGACCGCTTCGCTCAACGCTCTTCCGTTCGACTCGAACCGCGCCGCAACAACAGATCGTGGAAGTCGAAGCTGAAGTCGGTGGCCGGGGAGACCGCCCGCATCTTCACCTGGTCGATGCCGCCCGTGGGGTCGAGCGCGAAGGTGACGTAGGCGTCGGCGCGGAGCTCCCGGTCGTGCCAGCGCGCGATGAAGGTGTCGTAGCGCCAGTGCTCGAGGTCCCCGACCAGCGACGGCGTCTTGGAGAAGTGGATGACGAGACCGCCGTCCTCGAGTGCGATGATAACGTCGCCGTACCAGGCGTCGTTGTAGGTCCCGGCATACGCAGAGAGCGGCAGCGACGGACGCGAGGCCGTGTCCCGGCCGCTGGTCGTCGCGGCCGCGGCCGTGGCCAGCGCCGAGTCGCGCCGCTCTAAGACCGCCGCGTAGCCGGCCACCCAGTCGGTCGCGGGCGCATCGAGATAGTGGTC
>JBDHAI010000435.1:1273-2188 GCA_039588155.1 Gemmatimonadota bacterium
CCTCGAAGGCCGCGCCGACTTCCTGGTTAGTGAGCACGGCCACCCCGAGCCTGAGATCGGGGATCATGGCGACCCGAGAGACATAGCCGGGCAGCCCGCCGGTGTGGGTGACCATCTTGCGGCCGCCGTACTCCTGCACCACGAAGGCCAGTCCGTACCCGCGGTAGTCGGTGGACAGAGGGGCCAGCTCGGGCGGCGCTCGGACGATTGGCATCGGCGTCACCGGCGTCCAGAGTTCGCGCGTGGTTCGCGGCGTGAAGAGTCGCGCGCCGTCGGCTACACGCCCCGAGTCGAGCTGGACCATGAGCCACTTGGCCATGTCGGTGGCGGTCGAGTTGATGCCGCCGGAGGCGTTCGTGTTCACGGCGTCGAAGGGTGCGACGGGCCGAACGACGCCAGCGATGCGGGCGTGCGGCGTCGCGACGTTGCCAGCCTCACGCGTCGACGCTCGGCTCACCCGGGTCTCGTCCATCCCCAACTTTGCGAGGATACGCGTGGCGACGAACTCCTCCCAGGTCTGCCCGCTGACCGCCTCGATCACCAGCGCCGCCGCGTGATAGAGCACGTTGTCGTAGGCGTAGGCGCTCCGGAAGCTGGTGACGGGCTCGAGGTAGCGAATCCGTTCGACGATCTCCTCACGCGTGCGGGTCGAAGGCGGCCAGCCGAGCAGGTCGCCCTGACCGAGTCCGAGTCCGCTGCGATGGACGAGAAGGTCGCGAACCGTGATCTCCCGCGTCACCCAGGGGTCCCACATCTGGAACCACGGCAGGTACCGAATGACGGGCGCATCCCATTCGAGCTGGCCTTCTTCCACGAGCAGGCCGAGCGCCGTCGCCGTGAATGCTTTGGTATTGGAGGCGATGCCGAAGCGGGTGTGTGCGTCTACCGGCGCGGGCTCTTCCATCCTGCGAACGC
>JBDHAI010000436.1:0-14332 GCA_039588155.1 Gemmatimonadota bacterium
CCACCACTTCCGACGGGTCGACGACATGCACGGCCACCCCCGTCGGTACCTTCGGCCAGAAGTACGTCGTCTTCGGCGGCATACGCTCGCCCGCAGCCGCCGCGTCGCGAACTTGCCCAATGTTAGCTGCAGCCAGCAAGGCCGCCGCCTCGACCCCGCCCGAGCGCACTCGTCCCAACGCTTCGCCGGCGTCTTTCACATAAGCCGTGCGAGCGATCTGTTCTTCCGCAGGCAAGCCAACATAGTCCGACATGAAAATCTCATGAAACGCCACCGACGGAATCGAGCTCAGCATGTCGGGCCTACGCAGTCGCAGCAGCCATGCGCCCTCTTCACCACGAGCCATCAACGCGAAGGTCGGCCGTCCCGACTCTCGCTCGAGCACCGTCTCCACGTCATCCAAGTCCGCCTCGCTGAGCCGGACGACGTCGAAGGTGTCACTCGCTTTGAGCACGGCATCAATCCAATTCAGCCGATCACCGCTCACCAAGCGATGCGTCGGTAAGAGCAGTAGCCCCGGGTCGCTCTCTGGAACCAGATGGACGAGCACGAACTCATGAGCCTGCTGGCCGGTCTCAGCCGCGCCCCCGGCGATGAGCTCGTCCCGATAGGCCAACGCGGTCTCGTAGCGGTGATGTCCATCGGCGATCAGAATAAGCTGGTCACTCAGCAGCCCGGCGAGCTCCTCGACTCGCTTTCGCTTCTCGACCTTCCAGATCGCGTGTGATTCGCCCGCCTGTAACTCCGCGCGCTCATCCGGCCTAGCCGAGGTGATCTCGCTGAGTAGCTTGCCGACCCGCTCATCGGGATCCGAGCAGATGCAGAAGATCGGCGACAGCTGGGCAGCGCACGCACGCATCAACGACAGGCGGTCGGCCCTCGGGCCGCTCATCGTCCGCTCATGCGGAAGTACGAGACCGGCCCCATACGGAGACAGCCGGAGAAGCGCCCAAACACCGACACGGTTGTGAGTCGCCCCGCCAGCGTTGAACGCGTGACGATGAACGTAGAACGCCGGCCTGGCCTCCCGTGCCCAGACGCCACCATCAATCCAAGAGCGAAGCGTGCGCGCCGCAGCCTCGTAACGGCCCGGCCCCTCACCTTCCGGATTCGTGATTCGGACGATGTTGTTCGGGTGTTTCTCCCTCAGTTCGCGTGCGCCGTCTTCCGTGATTACGTCGTACGGAGGCGCCCACACCGCGCCCAGATCACCGACCACACCCACCTGATAGCGAAGCGCGCGAAAGGGTGCGATGGCCGCCCCCCTCACGGTCTCGCCCCGCTGCGCTCCGGCGCCGTGCTGGCCGCGGCCGCTTCCAGCGACCGCCTGACAGCGTTGAAGATCAGAGGATAGGTCGCGATCGACTGGCCCCGATACTGTGGCTTGAAGCCGAACAGGACGACCTGGCCGTCGCCACGTTTCACCACGGCAAGCGCTCCGTGCCCGGCGATGTGCTCCTCGCCGGTGATCCAGCCGCTGAGCAACACATCCGCCTCACCGTAGCGCCCGACGATCTCGACCCCTTCGGCATCTTCTTCCCGCGGCTCGAACGCCACTCCGCCCTCTACCCAGGCGACGGAACGGGTGGGGCTACCCTCCGCCAACCAATGGCCCGGGTCCAGCTCCATTCGCAGGATCGAACCCGGCACATAGAACTCGCTGCGTTCCAAGCCTTCAAGCGCGTTGACCACGGGTAGGCTGAAATGTTCGATCGGAAGCATGGACGCCTCGTTGAAAGCGATCAGCGTCCCGCCCGCCCGGACGAACTCCTCGAGTGCCGCGACACCGGCCTCACCCAACCCCCCCGTGTACTCCTCGGGCATGCTGCCTTCCTCGTGCCCCGTCACCATGCGCTGCGGCGAACCGTCGGGCAGGACGATCACTTCAAAGCGAGCGCGCAAACCCCCGGCGCGCGCATCAACGTCTCGTAGTTGCTCGTACGCCACGCCATACTCATCGAACACCCAGCGGGTCCAGCCCGCGTCCATTAGCGGCCACCACGGCTCGTAAATCGCGATCCGTGGCTCCCCTGCGTCGCTGAGACCGCGCGCCCGCTTCTCATGCCGCAGCGCTCCGATAGGTTCGGACAACTCGACGATCGGCGTCTCGGCCGAAGCGACGACCTCGACGCCCATCAGCAAGGGCAGCGTATGAGCCGTCGCATCGTACGGCGCCCGTAGCGGGCCGCCGGGATATTCCTCGAGGAGGGGGTAGCGCTGTACTTCCAGAAGTGTCTTCGCGAATCCTGCATACGGCTGGTCCATCAGCAGGACATAGCTGTCCGCCGCATACCGGCGGCCTCCCAGTTCGAACCCGGTCAGCGCTCTGCGAACCTCGACACCACCCGTGACCAGGATGCGCAGCACATCCGCGAGCCCATCCTCGTTTTGCCCGGCCGACGGGATCAAGAACGCCCGCGGCCAACCCTCACGCCCGCCGATGGTGCGAAGCCCGATCTGATAGAAATTCTCGAGCCAACGTTCGCGATAAAGGGCAGCCTGCTTGAGCAGTGCGAGGGCGCCCGACTCCATATAGTCGACGATGTCCGCCAGATGCCAAGCGCCCCCAGGCCAAGGTTCCGGAAACTTCCACGCGGGTTCGCGCGGGTCGAGGCCGCGCCGGCTCTCCAGCGAGTCGAACGGCACCTCGATCGGCGTGCCCAGACGGGCGCTGGCCGTCTCCGTCAGGATCCGCACCCCACCATGGTAGTGCTGGTAGGCCCGGGCCGGTGTCCACGCGTCGAAGATCGCGTTGACCACGATCCCTGTCTTGCCCTCACCATAAAGCTCCCAGGCCATGGCCGTACCGAGAGCGTTGATCCCCGCCACTAACAGCGGGTCCACGTTCGGCTCGACCGGGTCGGTCCAAGGCGGGATGAAGAATCGCGGGCCTCGCGACCCCATCTGGTGGACGTCGTGTACGATCTGCGGATGCCAGACGTTGTGCAGCTTGGCGATCGTGTGCTGCGTCTCCTTCTGCGTGAAGGCATACCAGTCGCGATTGTTGTCATGGCCGACATAGTGGTGGTAAAGGAACGGAGGGCCTTCGCCTTCCCACGGTTGGCCCAGCGTGCTCTCGTACCAGTCCACTACCAGCTGGCTGCCGTCCGGGTTCAGAGAGGGAACCAGCAACAGTATGACGTTGTCGAGGATCGCCAGCGTGCTCTCGTCGCTCCTCGAGGCCAGATCGTACGCGAGCCTCATCGACATCTGGTAGCCGCCGACCTCGGTGGAGTGTATGCCGCAAGTGATCAGAACGACCGTGCGACCCTCCCGGATCAGCTCCGCGGCCTCGAGCTCGCTGCTCACCCGCCGCGGATCCGCCAATCGCCGTTGGATGTCCAAGTATCGGTCGAGCTCCGCCAGATTCGCCGCGCTCGATATCGTCAAGGCGACGAACGGTCGCCCCAGCGTCGTCGTGCCAAGAGTGTCGAGCAGTACCCGATCGCTCGCATCCGCCAGTCGGTTCAAGTAGTCCGTGATCTCATCCCAATCGGCCAACATCCGATCGGTACCGATCTCGTAGCCCAGCACCGATGCCGGGCTCGGCACATCCGCGACGCTCGCCTCCTGCGCCACTCCGAGGCGCGGCACGAAGAGTAAGCACGCCGAGATTTCCAGCACGATCCGCTTGTTCATCTCGAACCTCTGCGCCCGGACGATCTGGAGCGATCGATGTTGAACAAATCGATTCCGCCTGATTGAAGTCGTGAAGAACTGACTCTAGGAATCGCTCCGGCCGCCCGCAAGCCTCCTCAAATTCGATGAGGACGAGTTGATTTTCATGACGCCCACATGATTCCCACATGATTCCCACATGATCAACAAATGATCGCCCACGGTTATGTTGTAATTGGGAATTGACTCGTCACACGATGTGCAGTTGTCCGACGCGCCGACCGGCGCGTTCTGGAGACAGACGGGAGAGGATCGACAGACGGAGCTCGCTATGAACACCCGGGAAACTGCGGCTATCGTCGACATTTATAATACGGATCTAGAGCGGCATCTCTTCGCCCCGGCTCCACATCGGAACCGTTCAAGCAATGGAAACTTCAACCGCCTGACCGACTGGCTGCGCGATTGGCTGGTTACCGGCTGGACACGCTGGAAGCACTTGGCCGAAGCCATTTGCCTCACTTAAGCCCCTAGATTCCTTCCCCGCCCCGCGCCGCCGGTTCGTGCCTGGCACGGCCGGCGGTCTTTCTTGCCTGGGAGTTTGTCGGTTCAAGCGACAAAGGTTCGAGGGGCGCCCGGGGCGGACGCCCCTCGCTGCGGAGAACTGTTGCAGCTTGCGCTGCTGTGGTGGGTTTTCCGCGGTGGCTCACTGCACGCCTCCACCGCGGGGTGGGGGTCCGAATCGCCGTTCAGGCCGTCTACGGTGCTCCCGCAGCCACCAGATTCAGAATGGCATACAGGAAGAAGGCCAGCATACCCGCATAAAAGACTCCCAATCCGACCGCCTCTTTGGTGGTCCGAACTCGCTTTATCCTGATTTGCTCGATCATGGCTTCCCCCTTGTACAGCTCCAGTTCTTCTTCGACTCCGTCAGAGGAAGCGCCTTCCCCATCGCACCCGGCGTCGACCTCTTTCTACCTGCGCTTCCCGCCCCGGATACGCTCGAACTCCCAACCTCCGTCTGCACAATAGGAGCCCGTCCTCAGCCGAACGTCAGATGTTCCTCAGCGGACGGCCCCGATTATCATCTCGCTATCATCTCGGACCGGGCTGGTGAGTTAAAGCGGTATACATCAGCGTTTTAGCGGTGCTTGCGGGAACGCCGCTCCAGGGTCCACCTTGCAGCGTGCCCGGAACGCCCAAGCGGGAATCTCCGGACCGCCCACCCCATCAACTATGATCGAGGTCAAGACGCTCGGCCGCGGAGCCATATTCCGCGAGGGAATCGAGCTCACGGAGCTCGAAGCCCAGCGGCAGAAGTTCGCCATTCTCGTCTACCTGTTGATGGAAGGGCCCGTCTCGCGGGACCGCCTGCTGACGATGTTTTGGCCGGAGCGGAGCCAGGCGAAGGCGCGCCACTCGCTGTCCCAAGTCCTTTACGCGTTGCGTCGTGAGCTGGGTGAAGAATGCCTGCACTCCAACGGCGACGAATTGGTGTTTGACGGCGACCAGTTCATCGTCGACGCGACGCAGTTGGATGCGGCGGCCCATCGCGAGGACTGGGAAAAGGTCGTCGATCTTTACGAGGGAACTTTCCTCGAGCAGTTCTCCCTCCCGGGAGCCCCCGAATTCGAGCAGTGGTGCTCCCGCACGCGGGTGCAGCTGGCTCGGACAGCCCACCGGGCCTTCTCACAAGTCGTCAACCGGCAAGTCGAGAGCGGTGATCTGCCGAGTGCGGTGGCCACGGGCTGGCGCTGGGTCGGACTCGAGCCTTTGGATGACGAGGCCCAGCATGCACTCATCGCGCTGCTCGCCGCCTCCGGCAGTCGCACGGCCGCCCTCGAGCACTACGAGTCCTACCGCGAGCGTCTGGCAATTGAGTTGGAGGTCGAGCCGTTAGAAGAGACGATCGCGCTCGTAGACCAGATACGCGCCGGACAAGCTCCGAGCTTCCAGCCCTTGGCCAAGAAAGAGCGTCCGTCCGCGCAGACGGCGGGGCCGGAGCCCACCGCGGCCGAGCATCGACCGATCGAGCTCGGCTGGCGGTCCACGTTCGCTGAGCTTCGCCGGCGCCACGTGTTTCTCGTGGGCCTGGCCTATCTCGCGGTCGCCTGGTTGGCCTTCGAGTTCATCGGTACCCTGGTCGAGTACGACATCGTGGGTCGTTGGGCACTCAACGGTTTGCTGCTCGCCCTGCCGGTCGGCCTGCTCTTAGTGCTCGCCGTCGTCTGGGCCCACGAGCTCCCGGACGGCCCCTACAAACGGTTCTGGCCCCTTTGGGCGGAAAGCGTGAAACCGCGCCACATGTTCGCGCTCATGGGCGCCCTCTTCATCGGACTGCTGGCCGGTGAGCGTTTCGTGAAGAGGTCACTCGCGCCCTTCGATCTCCCGCTCGTCTCTCAGGCCGGACTCGATCGCAGGATTATCGCCGTACTCCCCTTCGATGTCGTGACGGAAGGGGTGAATCTGGAATGGCTGGAATTGGCTCTGACCGACCGGCTCATCGATGAGCTCACCTACGTCGAGGGGATCAAAGTTCGCCCGGTCACGGCGGTGAAGCGTTACCGGCACTGGGACCCACCGATGGATACCATCAACCTCGACTTGGCTGCCGGTACTCTGGTCGAGGGGACGATCGTCGGCTCGGCGGAGCAGGTCCAGGTCACGATGCAGCTGGTCGATGCCGAGTCGGGTGAGGTGTCGGAGAGCAACCCTGTCCAGCGTCCACGGCACGATGAAGTGGCGCTGCTCAACGACTTGGTGGCGAACCTCGGCCCGCTGCTTCGCGAGTGGCTAGGCCGAGCGGTCGAGCTGCCTCACCTCACGCAGGGCGCGCAGAATGTCCAGGCGTGGGAGCTGGTCGAGGAAGCGGAGATCCTGCGACTCGAAGCGCTCGATCAACTCGGCGCCAGCCAGATCGACCTCGCCGGCGCGACGGCCCGGCGCGCCGACTCACTCCTCGTGCGCGCCACAGCTCTCGACCCGGCGTGGCCGGAGCCCTCCGTCAGGCGCGGCTGGCTCTACAACACGATGGCCCAGATCCTCAGCCAGGATCTGCGGGTCCGGGACCCGGAGCTGTTGCGAGCGGGGATCGATCATGCGAACCGCGCCCTCGAGCTCGACGCCGACAACCCAGAAGCGCTCGAGTTGAGGGGCTCACTACGTTACCGGCTGCTCGAGCGAGCCGACGAGACCGAGGCCGGCCCACTCCGCCGAGCGGCCGAGATGGACTTGAGGTCGGCCATTGCCCTCAATCCCAGGCGGCCTTACCCCTGGTTCAGGCTCTCGAAGCTCCTCGTCCAGGCCGGACAGCCCCTCGAAGCCAAAGAGGCCGCGCTCCAGGCCTACCTCGCGGGGTGGTACGGCGCCGACGATCAGGGAAGCCACATCCTGGTCAACCTCTGCCACACCTCTCTCAACGCCGAGCAATGGGACGAGGTGGCCCGCTGGTGCGAGCTGGCCATCGCTCGCTACCCCGACAACCGTGTCGCGCTCAACGCCTATCTCCTGACCCTGGCGTCCAAAGGCGGGCCGGAGCCCGATCCGGCCCTCGTGAGAGAGGCGATAGAGAAGTTTCTGGACGTTAGCCCCGAGCACGAGCGGAACCGCGCACGACCCTCGCTTTACCTCTATCTCGCCGCCGTATTCGTCCGGGCAGGTTACCCGGACAGCGCTCGGGTAATGATCGAACAAGCGCGTGAGGCGGATGTAGAGGGCAGCGAGATGACCGACTACAACGAGGCGTACGTCCGCGTCTTGCTGGGTGAACACAGCCAGGCCCTGACCTTGCTCGCTAAATACCTCGAAGCGCGCCCGGCCAAGAAGGACGGCCTTGCCCGTGACTGGTGGTTCGAAGACCTATTCGACGATCCTCGCTTCAAGGCGCTCGTGGAATAGACAGGCCCTCGCCCTCGGCCCAGGGGTGCAGCCCGGGCCCCAAGCTTCCAGTCGCGGCTGTGTCGGTTCGGCGTCCGCTGCAGTTGGCGTCGGCTCAGTCGTCGACGATCAGCTCAGGATCCCTCTCGCAGACCTCATCGCCGCAGAACGTGTAAACCGAGTACTTGTATTCTCCCTTGGCTACACCTGGCCGAACGAAACCGACGGCGGCTTCGCCGCAGTTCGCATGCATCACGCGCGGCACAATCGGCCCGGCTGGCTCGAACTCGATCACAAAGCGGTCGCAGCCGCCACCGTTGCAAGTCCAAGCAACGGTCTGACCTCGGCGCGCATGCACTGGATCTGGATCCAGATCGATCTTGCAATTCGCGCAACTACACGTGATCGCCACGCGCTTCTGGGACGTTCTTGCTTCTTGCTGCGCCATTTGAGCCTCCTGGTCGGTGGGTCAGGCCGAGCTGACGTCCGTACCGGAACGGTCGCGCCGGCGGCCTGTCCTGCCCTCTGCGCACCACAGTTCTCACCCCGCGATTGCATCATATAAGAGAGCCTTCAATTGAGTCTCAGATGCGCCTCAACGAGCGCCGCCGAACATCATCTCGTTATCATCTGGCCCATCCTGACGACTAGGTCGCCATGAGCCGCACGTAGTTGGGTCTTGAGCAGGGCCGGGCTAACGAAGAGGCATACCGAACCGGCGGGCAGCGCCGCGATGTCGCGCCGCCTAACGTTCAGCGGAGGAGTCGACCTGGGCGTCCAACCAGCCTCCGAGCGATAGAGCCAGGTCGTCCAGGAGTGTGAAGAGGCTGTCGCGGGGCCCGCGAACGTGCTCCTGAGCCAGGACCGCGCCGGTCCGCGCATCCAGGACGTCGGCGACCACTCGCACCTCGCCGCCATTCGCATGCACATCGCCCATCACCAGCGCGCCCGCCCCCAACGCATCCCCCAGTGCCCGGAGCGAGTCGGGGACCATCATCGACCCGGGGCTCCGCTCACTCGATTGCCAACGCTGCAGAACCGAGCGGTGAGCCACGGTCTCGATCGCGCTTAGCTCGTTCAGGTTGAGCGACAGCAGCTGTGCGACACCCACGGACATGCCGTCCTCGTCCGAGCCCAAACCGTGGGGGGTGAACGGCAGGACGGCGATCCGCGTCAGACCCGCGGGAGTTTCGCCCATCGAGGCGACCATGGGGCGCTCCGCCCCGGGCCTCGGCCAAAGCCAAACGGCCAGCAGGACCACCACCACAAACAGGGCTCCAAGACCGGCAAGTCTGCGGGTCCCCAACAACTCGATCACCGGCCAACGCTTGGCCGCCGACTTCGGCTCGAATCCGTCGTCCGCCCCGACTCGAACCCTGCCCAGCCCCGCGCCTTTCGCAACTCCCTCGTCCTCGGGCTGCGGCGTTGTTTCGCCGGGCGGTGCCTCGCGACGAATCCTCTCAATCAACTCGCGCGTCTGGTCGAGCGGCTCGACCTCTAGCTCTCGGGCCAGCAGCTCCCGGTAGTGCTCATAGCGCCGTAGCGCTGCCAATCGGTCGCCGCGAAGGTAGAGGCACTCGATCAGCAGGTGCTGGGCCTCATCATCGAGAGGGTCCACCTCCACCAAGCGCTGACAGTACGCAGCGGCGGTCGCCGGATCGCTGGCTTCCTTGGCTTGACCCGCCAGCCCCAGCGCCGCCCGGCGGAATTTGCGCCTCAACCCGGCCCGCTGGCGGTCGGCCCAGTGGTCGAACTCGGGCTCGCCTACGGACAGGTCGTCCAGAAACGGGCCGTCGTACAGCTCAACAGCGCCTTCTAGATCGCCCGCCTCGATGCGCCGCTCGAACTCGTCCACATCGAGCCAGACCTCCCTGCCGAAATCGAGGGCGTCGCTGATGCTCTCCAGGTCGAGCTCGGGGCTTGCCTTTCGCAGCGTATATAGAAGCTGGTTCAGGGCACGGCGCGCCCGCTTCTCTTCCAGATCCGGCCACAGAACCCCGAGGATCCCCTCCCGCCGGTCCGGGCCCGGCTCCCGGGCCATGTAGACGATCAAAGCCAACGACTTCGGCCAGGCGGACTCGCCCGTGAGAGGCACGCCGTTGACCGAGATCGTCGTCCGTCCGAGCGTTCTTATCTCGAGCATGGAGGTCACGGCGCCAGGTATGGCCCTGGCGCATCAATGTTGAAGTCTGTGTCCGGTAGTACCCGCGCCTACAAATTGCGCGCACGAGTCCGTCCCGACAAGAGACAAACGCGCTGGCGGCTAGCGCATCGGCCCCGTAGAGCACCCGAAACCACGGTCTTGCAACTCCGGGCTGGCGCGCGCTAGTATGTAATTTGCCCTTATTCGTTGACAAGGTAGATGGGATGGGGAGGGGCTCCTGGGCACCGGGGAGCACCGCATGCTGCTACGCCTATACGCTGGTGACAAATTCACCGCTCCCGGGCCCGGCTGCGCTCCGATCGCCACCTCGAGGACGCCCGGGCGCCGTCGAATCATGCCTCGACCCGCCGTAAGACCCCTACAATCTGCGGCCCATGTCTGACCTCAGCCTGCAACCGCGAGAGCATCTCGACTTGTTGTATCAGGCCAGCCTCGAGTTCAACTCGACCCTGGACTTCGATGAGCTGTTACCGCGCGTGTTCGACCGCACGCTCGAGATACTCGACGCCGAGGCCGGCTCGATCTGGCTTCGCAGCGGCGACACGGTCTCCTGCGCCATCGCACGGGGGCCCGTAAGCGAACAGATCGAGGGGCTCGAGCTTCCCGTCGGTGCCGGCATCGTCGGATCGGTCGCGCGCACGGGCGAATCCGAGCTGGTGGCCGACGCTCGAGAGGACTCGCGCTTCGTCCACCAGGTCGACGAGGCGACCGGTTTCACGACGCGTTCGATCGTTACGGCACCGCTAAAGGCGAAGGGAGAGGTCCTCGGCGTCATCCAGGTCCTCAACAAGCGAACGGATTCGGGTCAATTCGACGACGGTGATCTCGCTCTCGTGGCAGGGCTCGCTTCCACCGCCGGCCTCGCCCTTCGCAACGCCCAGCTCCACAATGCCGAGCGACGCGCCCGCGATCTCAAGGCGCTCCTCGGTATCAGCCGCGAGATTACATCCACCCTCGACCCCGATCGCCTCGCCCTCTCCGTCGTCAACCTCGCCAGCCAGACCATCGACTACGATCGCGCCGCCATCGCCTTCGATGAGGGCGGCCGATGTGCGATCAAGGCGATCTCGGGGCAAGAGACCCTCGAGCGCTCCGAGTCGACCCGCGAGCTGGAGAGGCTCATCGCCTGGCTGACCGAGCGAGACGAGACCGTGTACGTGCAAGATTTGTCGGCGGAAGACGCACTGGCCCAATCGATTCGCCAGGCTTTCCCCGCTCACCTCGAAGACAGCGGCGTCCGCTCGCTCTGCCTGATTCCGCTCAAAGACGAGGAAGGCAGACTCGGGGCCTTTTATATGGAGAGCGCGTCTCCCGGCTTCCTGGGTGAAGCCGGTCGCGAAGCGGCTGAGCTCTTGGCGAACCAGATCTCGGTGTCGATGCGGAACGCCGACCTCTACACACAGGTGCCTTTTATCGGCTTGCTCGAACCCCTCGCCGCCTGGCGCCGCCGCACCATGGCCCTGCCACGCCGCAAGATGCTGTTTCGCTTCGGCATACCCGCGCTGGTCGCCGTGCTGATCCTCATCTTCCCGTGGGCCGAACGCATCACGCCGCGCGACACACTGATTCTGCCCGGCAACCGGATGCCCATCCGGGCCACCGTCGGGGGCTTGCTGGCCGATATCCAGGTGAACGAAGGCGATGACGTCGCGGAAGGAAGCGTGTTGGCGGTGCTGCGCGATGACGACATCCGCTTGGAGATCCAGGAGACGACCGCCGACTTGGCCGTGGCGGAACGAGCGGCCGCAGCAGCGCAGCAGCGAGGTGACGAGACCCAAGCGCGCATCGCTCAAATCGACGTGCGTCAGCTCGCAGCGCGGCTCGATCTGTTGGGCGAGCAAATCGAACGTACCCGGCTCAAGGCACAGGTCGCCGGTGTCGTACTCACACCGCGGCCGCGCGAACTGCTCGGCGAGTGGCTGAGTGCCGGCGAGACCTTCGTGGTTCTGGGACGCACGGATCGTTTGGAGGTTGAAGCTCGCGTCGCCCAGCGAGACATCGAGCGCGTGCGCACAGGTCAGCGCGTACGGGTCAAGGTGCCCGCTCTACCGACCTACACGTTCGTCGGGACAGTCACCCAAATCGCCCCCTATGCCGACGCGACGCTGGCCGGCGATCCAACCTTCGTGGTCCGAGCCGGTCTCGACAATACACGCGGCTTGCTCAAGCCCGGGATGGATGCGCGAGCTAAGATCGTGGGCCCGCGGCGCCCGCTCGCCTGGGTCATAGCTCGCCCATTCGTGCGCTGGCTACGCATGAACTTCTGGCGGTGAGAATGAAAAGAAGAGTGCATTCCAATCGTGCAATCGTAGCGTTTGTGGCTGCCGCGTTACTGGCCTGCAGCCAAGAGATCGAGTCCGATCCCGACGCAAGACCCACCGAGGGAATACGGCTCAGCCTGGCGTCGACAGCTTCTGTCGCCGACACGGAGACCGGTTTCCAGACGTACCTCTACTCGGAGCGAGACGTCGATGTGGTCAGCCGCCTGGGCACCGGCGTGTACTTCGAGCAAGGCGTCGTCGTCACGATCCTTCACGTCGAAGTCGGTGATGCTGTCCAGGCTGATCAGTTGCTCGCCACGTTGGACGACGACGAAGTAGAAATCGAGCTCGAGGCCGCGCAGGCCGCCGCCGACGAGGCCGAAGCCAACTTCCAGCGCATCGAACAGATGCGAGAGAAACAGGTCGTCCCGGAATCGGAGTACGAGCGGGCGCTCTACGCGAAGCGCTACTCCGAGGCCCAGCTCAAGCGCGCCAAACTCGATTACTCGCGAACTCGCGTGCGGGCACCGTTCTCCGGCGTCGTGTCACGCCGCTACATCAAAGTCAAAGAGCTCATCGAAGGGAGCACGCCCCTCTTCCGTATCACGGCCATGGCACCGCTGCGCGCCCGCATCCTGGTGCCCGAGGCCGGCGCCTCTGCCTTTCGAAAAGGCGCACCGGCGACCGTCACAGCGTCGAGCGGCGAAAGCGCAACCGCACGAGTCATCGTCGTCAGCCCCACCGTCGATCCCGGTACGGAGCAGCGTTGACCTCCGCACTCGAAGCCCGCCCCAAGCTGAAGGACGATGTGAAGATCGTCCGGCGGGACATCCGCGGGCAGGTACACTACATCGTCAAGGAGCCTGACGAACAGAAGTACTACCAGTTCGGTGAAGCTGAGGTCGCGCTGATGCGGTTAATGGACGGCCGACGAACGCCTGACGAGATCGCGGTGGCCGCCGTCGAGACGCTCGGCGCCCGGCCCCCGTCAGGTCAGGTAGCCGACTTCGCCCACAAGCTCAAGCGCCTCGGACTCGTCGAGCGTTCAGCCGCCGAACAACGCCTGATGCTCGTAGAACATCTACGATCCGACCGGAAGGTACGCGCCCGACGGCGCACGAAAGGCTCGATCCTTCGTCTCCGTTTCTCGATCGGTGACCCGGACCGATTCTTCGACTGGATCGTCAGCCGCATCCATTGGGTTTGGTCGCCTCGATTCGTTATGGCTTCGCTCGGGCTGTTCGGCATCTACTTCGCCATACTCTTCGCCCGCTGGAACGAGTTCTGGGGAGCGACATTCGGCCTCTACACGCTCTCCGGCTTCGGCCTCTGGGACTATGTCATCCTCTGGGGTCTGTTCTTCGGAATCGGGGCGATCCACGAGTTGGGCCACGGGCTCACGACGAAAGCGTTCGGCGGCGAAGTGCGCGAGATCGGCGGCATGGTCCTCTATTTCTCACCCGCTCTCTTTTGCAACACCAACGATGCCTGGACCTTCCAACGCCGCTCTCAACGCTTGTGGGTGACATTCGCAGGCCCCTGGGTCGAGATGCTGATCGCCGCGCTGGCCGGCATCTTCTGGATCACAACCGAGCCCGGCACGCTCGTCTACAAGCTCTCGTTCCTGACCTTCCTCTCCGCCGGAATCCTCGCCGTGCTGGCCAACCTGAATCCGCTCCTCCCCTTGGACGGGTACTACGCCCTCTCCGACTGGCTGGAGATCCCCAACCTGCGGAGGCGCGCGTTCGAGTACTCCGGTTGGATCGCTAAGAAGTTCATCCTCGGCGTGGATGTGGCGGAGCCGAGTGTAACACCGCGGGAACGACGCGTCTTCATCACGTATGGCAGCGCGGCTCTGGCCTACAGCGTCTTCGTAATCGTCGTCTCCGTAGTCTGGCTGATCTTCGTCGTGGGCCGTTTCATCGGGCCGCTGGTCTGGTTCCTCCTGTTGATCATGGCGGTCAGCGCCGTTTACAAGCTTCTCGGCCGCGGGCGCGCGCTCGCAACCGCAGCCGCTACCACCTGGCGCGCCGGCTTCTTGGGCGGTCGCCGGGCCGGCCTGCTGCTGGCGGCTGTCGCGTTGTTTATCATCTTGCCGTTCCTCCTACCGTGGACATCGCGGGTGAGCGGCGAATTCACAGTCGAGTCGTTCCCGCGCGCGCTGATCCGCGCCGAGGTCGACGGCACGCTCGACCGCTGGCATGTGGTCGAGGGCGACACCGTCAGGGCCGGCGACGCTTTGGCGGTTCTCTGGAGCCCTGCGATCGAGTCCGCTTACCTCGAAAGCCAGGCGCACGTGGACCAGTTGCACCTGGAACGGGCCGACGCGGAATCCACCGGCAACCTGGCAGCAGCGGCATCCGCCAACTCGGTCCTCCAGGAGGCACAGCGTGACCTGCGGGTGCTCTTTTTT
>JBDHAI010000437.1:0-26467 GCA_039588155.1 Gemmatimonadota bacterium
AAAAAAGGCACGCTCACCGTGTCGCCCGCCTGCAGCCCCGAGGCGACCGCGCCCTCCGCTGTATCAGCGGCTGTCGGCGAGGACACCGAGGTATCTGCGTCCGCCAAGACCTTCGTCGTATCCTGAGCCGAGTCCTGAACCGCCAGCGGGGTCGTGCTCGTCGCTAGCGCGCCGGCGACCTCCGGTACTACCTGAGCCTCAACGGGTGTGTCAGAGCCTTCGCCGGGCGCTTGTCCGGTGTCCGGGGGCACGGCGGCCGTATCGCTGGGCAGCGCCTCCGCGCTCGTCGGCTCCACCCCTTCGCCCTCCAGCGGACTCGCCACATCGCCTGCACCCGACGGCTCGTTCTCACCGATGGGGCGGATGTCGATGCCGAAATCCGCGACCACGACCCACTGACCGGGCTCATCGAGGATGGGGCCAGAGAACATGTCGCCGATCCTCGAGACCGAAATCTCAACGAACGAAGGCGTCTTCAGCGTCATTTTCGGAACGACGACCTTGGGCAAACTGACCTTCGGGAGATCTGGCGTGTTCACTTCGGGCATTTCCTGGGTCAAGCCGCCCACCACACCGAGTAGTCGCGGCCCGAACGCGAACACCAGGGCTGCGGCGCCCACAGCGATCAGAGCATACGCGAATCGCCGCGCCAGCGGCCGCAGCGCCCGAGTGCCCTTGTGATGCGATTCTGCGACCGTCTCAACCACCGAGCCCAGCGCCCGCCCGGTCGCTGATGCCACGCTGCCCAGCGCACCCGTCACCTCGGAGGCGGCGACATGCAGGCCGCCCACACTCGCGCCGACGTCCCGACCCTCGCGGTCGACCGATTCCGACCCCACCTGCCCCGGCTCTCCCTCAGCCTCGAACGCCGCCGGCGCCTCGGTAGCCGGCTCGGTTCTCTCCGTCTCGACCGGCGATAGCTCGTCGGCGTAGATGGCGCCAATCGGCTCCACCTCGACCAGCTCGTCGGCGTCAAAGAGCGGTTCATGAGCCTGCTCCTCAGGCTCGCCCTGAATCTCGGGGCTCTTCTCCTCTACGACGTCCTCGATGACCGGCAACGCCCGCTCGCGGTCGATACCCAGATCTAGCGAGGGCGTTGAAGCCAAATCGACGACGTCCTGCCATTCCTCCTCGGCGGGGTCGACTTCTTCCGGGAACTCCTCCGCCGGCCACATGTCGTCCGGCTTAGCGACCGGCCCAATTCCTGGTTCTTCGGCCGCCAGCGGCTCGACGTCGGCTGGCTCCAACAACTCCAGATCGAACTCGTCCTCTGACTCCGCAACCTCAAGCTCTGCCGCCTCGTCTTCAGCCGGTTCGACGTCCGGTGTGAGCTCGACGTGAACACCGGTGATGTCTTGAAGCACGGTGTGCTCGGCCAGAACCCGTCTGACCGGCTCGGCAGGTTCAGGGATACCGCTTTGCTCTAGACGGCTCGCGTACTCGGCATAGGCGAGTCCGGCCTTCTGCTCTTGCCCAGACATCACATAGGCGTGCAGGAGACTCGCCACAGCTTCCGGGCGCATCGGCGCTCGCGCCACGAGTATGTGCCACCAATCCGCCACGGACTCCCACTCATCCTGTTGCTCCGCCTTTCGGGCCGCCGCGATCATCGCGTGGGTCCACGCACGCTTGAGCCGACCGCGCTCCTTCTTCGCCCAATCGTCGAAGGCCGCTGAGCCCGACTTGAACCCTTCGAGGAACTCCCCGGTATAGAGATCCTCGATGGACGTCGGATTTCCAGAATCGATGGCCGCATCGACATCGCGGCTATCGACCCATATTTCGCCTAGCGCCTCGAGCGTGTCGGAGGTCACTCGAATGGTTACGCCCGACACGTTCTCATTCAACCAGGCGACAACCTTCTTCAGCGCGGGGATCTCCTTGCTCTCCGCTTGGCCGCGACCGAGTAGCGCCGTCACCTCCGACGGGTGCATGGGTCTCAGCTCGTGATAGAGATAGATGAGGAGAGCTAGGTGTTTGGGGCCGAGCTTGGATGTCTGATCCGTACCCGCCTGCAACAGACGAACGCCGCCCAGCGTGAAGAGCTCCGAGCCAGAGCTTTCACTCGTGCGCTGGGGCGCTTTCTTCCCCTGGCGTTTAGTCTTCTTTCGCCTCGGGCTATTCATCGCCTATGGCACACTGCCGTCGTTGAGCGGGGGATTCGTGGACCGGGGGGGACCCTCGAGGGCTGTAAACCCTCTAAGTATAAGCAAACCCGCCCATCTGCGCTATCCGTGCCGCCGCGGAGGCTGGGAGCCGTAATCGCATAGCATCATTGCCCACGCGCGGATCCGCCATTGACTTACAACACCACTCGAACATCCTTACCATAACTCGCTGCAGCGGTTCCAGATAAAGATCACGGCCGACATTTAGAAGCTCCGACCCACTGCGATCGCCTGACCGCTAAGGCGTCACGAGCTTCCCAGATGGCACACCTCACCAGACGGAGAGTAGCAAGAGAAGATGCAGAGCGTCAGCAAGGAACGATTCGAGAGCGGACTGACCTACGACGACTTCCGGGCCAGCGGGACCAAGCACGCGGGTCTTTGGAACGGAGTCTACGATCACCAAAAGATTCCGGAAGACGCGCTCATCCGGCTGCAGAACCTGCCCGCCAGACGTCGCGTCCTCGTATTGGCAGAGGATTGGTGCGGCGACGCGGCCTCTCTAGTTCCCGTTATCGCCAAGCTCGCCGCCGCCGCGCCGGAGCTGGTCGACCTCCGCGTACTCAAGCGTGACGACAATCTCGACGTCATGGATCAGTTTCTCTCTCACGGTGGCCGTTCGATTCCTGTAGCGATTGTCTTCGACGACGAAATGCGGACGCTGGGGTGGTGGGGACCGCGGCCGTCGACGGCTCAGGCCATGTTCCGGGAGCTCTTACGCCAGTTCAAAGCGGGGCAGCTGAAAGACAAGAGCGAGGATGTCTTCAAGCCGCTGCTCAAGTGGTATCGCACCGACCGCGGCCGCCAGACGATCGACGAGATGCTGATGATTCTGGAGCGGGGTGGAGAGCCGCGCTAAGCGTAGGCCGATGGCCGGAGCCTAGGACACCGCACTCTGCAGCCGCCGCGCTACGTCCTCGGCTTCGGCCATCACGCGCAGCACGTTACCGCCGAGTACTTTCGTGAGGTCTGCCTCGGAATAGCCACGTGCCACAAGCTCCTCCGAGATGGCCGGGAACTTGGAGACATCCTCCAAGCCCTCTGGTGTGACCCAGATCCCATCGAAGTCGGATCCCAACCCAACGCAGTCGATTCCGGCGACATCGACAATGTGATCGATGTGATCCACCAGCTCGCTGACGCCGCCGCGGGGAATTGGGTGCTCGGCCAACCATACGCGCCCCGCTTTCTCGATCGCCGCCTCGTCGTCACCGTATCTTGCGCGTGCCTCGCGCACGGCGTCAAACATGTCGCGCACGAGGTCGGCGGCTTCGGGAACAACGAATCCCGAGTAGAAATTCACCATCGCGACTCCGCCGTTCTCGGAGATTCTGCGAAGAACCTGGTCCGGCACGTTACGCGCGTGGTTGTTAATGGTCTGGGCCCCGCTATGCGAGGCGATGATCGGCGCCACGGTCACGCGCAGAACGTCTTTCATCGTGGCCTGGGAGACGTGCGAGATGTCGACCAGCATTCCGAGCCGATTCATCTCGCGAATGACGTCTTCGCCGAACTCCGACAGGCCGTGGTGCTGAGGCTCGTCCGTCGATGCATCTGCCCAGTCGACGTTGGAAGCATGTGTCAGCGTCATGTAGCGAGCGCCAAGCTCGTAGAACTCCCTGAGCACCTCCAGAGAGTTCTCGATCGTATGGCCACCTTCTACGGCGATCAACACCGCAATTCGACTGGAGGCCACAATCGATTGGACGTCGGAAGCCGTGTAAGCCAACTCCAGTTCGGGGTATCGGCCCGCCATCCGCTTGATCAAGTCGATCTGTTCGCGCGCCACGGCGGCAGGATTACGATCCGCGTACTCGCACGGTACGTACGCTGCAAAGAACTGCGCATCCACACCCCCTTCCTGGAGACGCGGGATGTCAGTGTGGCCATCTTCATGACGGGCAGCCAGGTCGAATCGATCCAAGCTCGACCCGAATCGCACCCGCAAGCGCCAGGGCAAATCGTTGTGGCCGTCGAGTACGATAGCACGGCGGTGAACCTCGGATACCCGACGCTTGTCTACCATGCGATCTCGTCGGCCCTCTTCTTGCCTCGCTCGATCGCCTCGACCAACAGAGCGTCGAGTGCCTCTGGCTCTTCCAGGGCAAGATCGTAGCTGACACGAACGACGGGCTGTGCGATGTCGATCAGGCGTGCCAAATCGATCGGCGTCCCGACGACGACGACCTCGGCACCAGAGCTGTTGATCGTTTGTGTGAGTTCCGAGATCTGCTCGTCGCCGTAGCCCATTGCGGGCAGTACCGGCCCGGTGCCGGAGTACTTCTCGTAAAGGTCGAGGATCGAGCCGACCGCAAACGGCCGCGGATCGATCAACTCCTTCGCGCCGTGCTCGTGGGCCGCCAGGGTCGCGGCACCCAATCGCAGCTCGCCGTGCGTCAGGCTGGGCCCGTCCTCCACCGCCAGCACCCGTTTACCCCGGAGCAGCTCGGGTTTGTCTACCGTCAGCGGCGATTGCCCCAACAGCACGCGGGCCCGTGGATTGACCGACGCGATGTTGATGCGCACGGCCTCGACGTCCTCGCGACGCGCCGAGCCGACTTTGTTGATGACCACCACGTCCGCCATCCGCAGGTTCGTCTCGCCTGGGTGATAGCGCAGTTCGTGGCCCGGGCGGTGCGGATCGGCGATCGTGATGTGAAGGTCCGGACGGTAGAAGGGCACATCGTTATTGCCGCCATCCCAAATGACGACATCGCCATCGCTCTCCGCCGCCCGAAGGATTTCCTCATAGTCGACCCCCGCGTATACGACGGTGCCTCGCCGGATGTGAGGTTCGTACTCCTCGCGCTCCTCTATCGTTACGTCGTGCCGGTCGAGGTCCTCATACACCTCGAAGCGCTGCACACGTTGTTTCCTCAGGTCACCGTAGGGCATGGGGTGACGAACGACCACCGGGGTGTACCCCAGGTGCTTGAGTCGCTCTACCACATGGCGCGTGGTCTGACTCTTACCGGATCCAGTGCGCACGGCGCAGATCGCGATAACGGGCTGGCGGGACTCGACCATCGTCTGCTTGGGCCCGAGCAGCATGAAGCTGGCGCCGGCGGCCAGACAGCGGCTAGCCACGTGCATCACATACTCGTGTGAAATGTCCGAGTAGGAGAAGACGCATACATCGATGCTGTCGCGATGAATGATCGACTCGAGCTCGTCCTCTGAAAGGATTGGGATTCCGTTCGGGTACGCGGGTCCGGCGATCTCACCCGGATAAACCCGGTCGTCGATGTTCGGAATCTGCGTCGCCGTAAACGCCACGACCTCGTAGTCCGGATTCTCACGGAAGTACATGTTGAAATCGTGAAAATCGCGTCCCGCCGCCCCGAGGATGATGACTTTTTTGCGTTCTGTTGTTTCAGCCATAACTCCTCTTTACTGGTTCACACCGGACCACGAGTTGTCCGGCATCCCGAGTTAACCGACCGATGATCCTGCGTGGCTAAACACCTAGCCAGTCGGCCAGTTCGTTCAGATTCGCTAACACGCGACGGGGTTGCAGATCTCCATCCAGCGCCTCCGCCTGCCGGTTCACCCACGCCGCCGCCAAACCCAGCTCGCAAGCTGGCCGGATGTCGTGGAACTGACTCTGAGCCGCATGCAACAACCGTTCCTTCCGACCGCCCACGCGGCGCACGGCTTCCTGGAAGTGTCGAAGCGCCGGTTTGTAGCTCCGAGTCTGCTCCGCCGTAACCGTCCAAGCGAACTCGACACCGATCCGCTCGATCGTCGCGTTGAGCAGGTCGTCATCGATGTTCGAGAGGATCGCCAGATCGAACCGCAAGCCCAGGCGCTCGAGACCCTGCCGCGTGTCTCTGAATACCGGCCAACCGGGCAGCGATTCCGCCAGGAAGCCGGCCTGGGCGCGCCGAAGCTGCCAGCCGAGCTGCTCCGCCACCCGAACGGCCGTCTCTTCTAAGACCTCTTTGTAGGGCCGATAGCTGAGCGTCTGCACCTGCGGCTCGACGCGATGGTAAGCCTCCAACACCTCGCCGGCCGCGAGATCTACGCCACTCGCGGCCGCGGCTTCCCGGAATGCCCCGGCGATCCCCGTCTCCCAATCGACGAGCGTTCCGTAACAGTCGAACGTCACGGTCTCCCATTCCATCGAGCTTGCTCGATCAGGCCCCGAACTTGGTGAGCCGTTCGGCATGAGCCAACGCCAGCGGCATGAGGTCCTCCGAGCGACATATCCCCGCCCCTCCCCGCAGACACCATCGCTCTCCGAACTGCTCCACGTCGTCACGCCGGCACGTGGCAGATCTGAGAAGGAACGGTACGGGGTGCCAGCTGTGGCTACGGAGAACCGCAGGGGTGGAGTGATCTCCCGTGACGAGAAGCACGTCGGGCTCGAGGTCCAGAACGCGCGGAATGTGGCGATCGATTTCCTCGATGACCTCCACTTTGCGCGCGAACTCGCCGTCTTCACCGGCCTTATCGGTGTCTTTTACATGGACAAAGGCAAAATCGTGATCAGGCCACGCACCCTCGAGCGCTGTGAAAAGATCGTCGCGCGTCGGCCCGACATCGACGCTTTCCATCCCCACGAGCTTCGCGACACCGCGATACATGGGGTACTGCGCCACGGCCACCGACCGCAGGCCGAAAACGTCGGGAAATCGAGGCCAATCGGGTAGTTTGGCGAAACCTCTCAACAACACCATGTTGGCGGGCTCATGCCCCTGCAGCCTCTGACGAGCGGCATCTACAAAAGTCCGCACGAGCTGCGCTGTCGCTGTCGCTTCTGGCCTCTCGGCTTCGACGTGCTGTGGCGGTACCCCGAGGTAACCCGGGTCGGTCTCCGATATCTGCTCGACGAGGTTCGTACCCCGGAGTACCAGGAGGAAGCGGTGCTCGCGCACCGGCTCCACGAACATCTCAACCCCAGGCAATTCGATCGTCCCTAGCTGCGCGCAGAGCTCAGCACACCGCTCGGTCGAAATCCTTCCCGCACGACGGTCGGTGACGTTCCCGTCCGCGTCGATCGTGCAGAAGTTGCCGCGCGCCGCGAGATCGTTTGGGCCGAGCTCGAACCCGATGCCCAGGGCCTCCAACACACCGCGCCCGATTTGGTAGCGAATCGAGTCGTATCCGAACAAGCCGATGTGCCCCGGTCCACTGCCCGGTGTGATGCCCGGACCCACGGGTTGGTGAAGCCCGACGATTCCCTCAGCCGCAGCTCGGTCGAGGTTGGGCGTTTCCGCTGCCTCGAGTTCCGTAGGACCACCCGGCTCGGCCGGCAGACCACCCAGGCCGTCGAGGACGAGCAGCAAGATCTTGGACTCGGCAGGAGTAAGCAGCTCGTGAATGAGTTCTAGGTCGGCCATGATCTCGGTCCTCGAACGTTCAGTTGATCAGCATGGCCGAAGCGAGCGTTTCGATTCCGGACCAGAGATTGCCGATCCTGAGGTTCTCGTTCGGGCTGTGCTGATTGTTGTCGTGATTGACTATGGGAATCCCTACGGTGGGCGTCTTTAGCACATCGGTGAAGAGGTACAGCGGCACGCTGCCCCCCAAGGTCGGCAATTTGACCGCCGTCTGGCCCGTGTGGCCCTCGATCGCTTCGATGAGTGAACGGGAGACCGGCAGGTCCATGGAGGTACGGAAGGCGGGATAGCCGTCCGACCAGACGACTCTGGCAAGCTTATCGTGCCGACGCCGTGTCTCCAGATCGGGTTCGTCGGAGACGATGTGATAGCCCTGCTTCTCGATGTGCGCGATCAACCTGGCCACTTGCGCTGTGGGATCGACAGATTTCACCAGCCGCATATCGATGCTGGCAATCGCCACGTCCGGCACGATGGTCCGGGCCTGATCGCCCACCCACCCGCTCGTTAGGCCCCGAACGTTCAGCGAGGGCTGGTTGATGGCCAGGAGCCGTTGCGCACCTGACTCTGACGCGCCGAAGGCAAATGCCGCCATTTGCTCGTCGTCGTCGTTGGGCGCCTCGGCGATCGCCTCGAGCTCGAAGTCGCTGAGCGGGACGACGTCATCGTAGAAACCCTCGACCCGCACGCGGCCGCTCTCCGGGTCCTTCATCGCGGCCAGCAGCTGCGCCAGACGCATCGCCGGGTTGGGCGCCCAGTTGCCGTAGTGACCGCTGTGGAGGGGTCGCAGCGGACCGTACACGGTGATCTCCGCGCTGACGATCCCGCGGGCACCGAAGTAAAGCGTCGGTTGACCGGAGGGGTCGGCCGGCCCATCCGCCGCCACGACCAAGTCAGCCGCCAGGAGGCCAGCGTGCCGTTCGATCAGCGCCTCGAGGTGGGGCGACCCGGCTTCCTCGTCCCCCTCGAAGATGAACTTCAGTGTGGCCGCGGGCCGAATACCGGCGGCTCGGAGTCCGTCGAGCGCTGCCATCAGCGCCACGATGGGCGACTTGTCATCGGATGCGGATCGCGCATAGATACGCCAATCGGCATCGTACCTTCCGGCAGCCGGCCAGGCGATGACCTCGCCGCCGGCCTCCAGCGAGGCGCTCCGCAGAACCGGCTCGAAGGGGTGATGTCCTATCCAGCGGCTGGGGTCGACCGGCTGACCGTCGTAGTGAGCGTAGAACAAGACCGTGCGGTCGGCGCCGGGCGCTTCGAGCACGCCGAATACATACGGCGCGCCTTCGGTCTCCAAGATCTGAGCTTCGATCCCGCGACGTGTCATCATTTCGACGAGTGCCGTCGCGTTACGGCGCTGCCCGTCCAGGTCGTCTGCCACGTTGGGCAGACGCAGGACCTCCACGAGCTCACCGACAATCTCTCGCTCCCGGGCAGCTCGATGCTCTCGTACGGCCTGGATCGCAGCGGATTGAGCTGAAGCCTGGCCTGCGACCATCGAAAGTGCGGCCGCGAGAAGCGCACCGAGACATGGAACTCTCATAGAGCCTCCGCTACACGGTGAAAACTCTTCGCGATCTAGAGCGCTGTGATGCCGTCTCCCACATGAATCCTGCCACCCTGCTTCACCCACGCAAGGACTCCCCGGCGGCCGCGTAGCTCTTCTTGGAGGCCCGGGCGGATTTCATCCATCAGACCGCAGGGGTGGCAAGGCCCGGTGATCCACAACTCGACCTCGTCTCCGAGCCGCAGGCGCGCGTCGACTGCCAACGACATCAGGTCGATGCCTCGTGTGGTGATGTTCTCCTTGATAACTAGCGGCGTGAGGCCAAGCGCCTCCAGAGTCTCTTCCTCGATCAGCAGAACTTGACGACGGCTGCCCACCTTGGCATGCCGACACCCCTGGAGACCGAAATCGGCGACCGCTACGGCCGGGTCGACTTGCTGCATCGGGACTCCGTGGCCCGGACAAATTTGAAGTGAAGTGACGACTCCCGAGCTCGTACTCAAGCGGGCCTCCTCGATTCGTGCGGCTTTTCCGGAGCTGGCGAGGCCCTCAAACTAGTGAGCGGGTGACCTGGAAAGCTAGAGACGTGAGGTTGGGCAGGTGAAGAGCGGTGCCAGTCGCTTCAACTGTTGCGTAGGGAGCCTGCCGACCAGGGCATGCCGATGCTCGCCATCCCACCAGGTCGCCACACCCACTCCGCGCTCGTGAGCCAAAGCCGGAGCTGTGCTCTGTGGATACTCCCTACTGCGGACTCCGAGATTCGCAGGCGACCCATCCCCGTCGTCAACCTTGGGTATGAGGTAGTAAGTGAGCTGTCGCCCTCCGCCCTCGTACTCCACCACGCCGCCTCGGCGACCATTCATCATACAAATAGTCGCGCGTCGTACCTCGAACTCCGGAACCTCGGGGGGCGGCATCGCGACACCCAACTCACGAGCGAAGAACGTGGCGATCTGCTGGTGGTCGTTGGTCCTCAGTTCCTCCTGCTCCACCACGCGGCGCAAGTAGTCCTCGGCAAACGCCGTGGCAGGCGACACGGTCCGGCCACTCACGACCAGCCAGGAGCCGGTGGCCGCGAGGCCCAGCACAGCGCCGACGGCCATCGATACGGCCAACCACTGGCGTCGCTTGGCGACCGGCTTGACGGGCGGCGCGGACGATCCCGCTCGCTCACGCGCCAGCACGGTGTACAACCGCTCCCGCAGCTCTCGAGGTGCACGCGCCTTCGGGACCGATTCCTGAATGAGCCGAGCCACGCGACTGTCCTCCTCGATGAATCTCCTACAGGCTAGGCAGCTCTCGGCATGCTCGAGAGCCTTCTCCACCTCCGCGTCGCTCACACGCAGTAGGTCTCCCGGCCACAGCGTCGCTTGCACGTCTCTGCAATTCATCGGAGCTCCGCGCCTCATACCGCTTGGCTGAGTTGGTCCATGGCCCCGCGGCTCAGCGCCAGACGGGCCCGGTAATGCCGACTTCTGACTTCATCAGGGCCGAGGGCGAGCAGGCGGGCGATGGACTCGTGCCGCACCCGCTCGACGTCCGCCAGCCAAAGGACGAGGCGGTCTCCGGCGTCCAGCTCCGCCCACACCCGACCAATCCAACGGATCAGCAGTTCGTAGGTCGGCGTTCCGCGCTCCGGGAAAGGCTCGATTCGCGGCCCACCCGCCTCGAGAAGCTCATCGATCGGGGGCGCGTCCACGGCAAAGGGGGCCCGACCCGCGCGGCGCTCCCTCTGCAGGTGCGTAGAGACGAGGATCCCCAGCATAGCCAGTCGGAAACTCGCCGTTCGATCCACGGGAAGCTCGTGAAAAGCCCGGATCGACGCCTCCTGCAGCAATTCCTCGGCGCGTCGCTCGTCCAGCGTGAAGCAAAGCGCTGCCGAGTACATATCGTCCAGGTGCTGGCCGATCAGCTCTTCAAACGTCTGTCCCATACACCGTCAACCTCCAGGCAGTCCATCCCTCGCGGGTCCGCGCCAGCCGCGCCAGCCGTGCCAGCCGCGCAGCCACCGTACAGAACAAAGATTCGGCGAAAAGGTTTCGGAGGGTTGCAAAAGCGAAGGGCGCCCCGCAGGACGCCCTCCCAAAGGCCGGACTAACGGTCCGGGGGAATCAGCCGCATTCAGAGTAGCCGCAGGCCAGGCACTTGAGGCAGCCTTCGGCAAACTGCAGCGACGTGCCACAATCCGGGCACGTCTCGATGAAGGCCTGGATGTCCCGGCCGAAGTGTTTCGCCGGGTCATCGAACAGGGAAGGCTCGATCGCTGGTGGCTCAGCCGTTTGCGTACCCCCGTTGCCCTTGGAGCCCGTCTCCGGGTCGTTGAGCGGGAGCACTTGCTGCTGACCCTCCTTGTCGGCGAGGTATTCCTCGATGGCCAGCGCGACGGCGTCGGGCATGGAGAGAATCTTCTTGCTTCCGAATCCCACGGCACGGTCGCAAGAGATGCCTCGCAGTTGGCGGCAGACGGTCCGCAGCGGCACCCCACTACGTAGCCCCAGCGAGATCAGTCGGCTGATCGCCTCTGCGTCAGCCATCGCCGCGCCGCCGGCCTTGCCCAAGGTCGTGAAGACCTCGAAGGGCCGGCTCTTTTCGTCCTCGTTGATGGTGACGTACAGAGTACCGAGCGGGGAGAGCATCTTGCGAGTGATGCCCCGCAGCGTATCCGGCCGCTCTCGCACGAATGGCTTGCCCATCAGTTCGCCCTGCTTGGCCGACAGCTCGCGCTTGAGCCGCTCGTTATCACGTGCCAGATTGTCCAGCTCTGCGCGGAGCGCTTCCAGCTCCTTAGTTAGCTCGGCCTCGGAGGCGACTCCAGCATCCCCTGCCACATCTTCGCCCTTCCGCCCAACCTCCGAGACCGAGCCTTCGACATCCGCTACACTCTCGTGTGACTTCACGACCGCCTCGGCTGTTTTTCCTGTCGACAGCACTTGGCCCTCTCGCGATCCGTCCCGGTATACCGTCACACCCTTGCACCCGAGCCGGAAGGCGAGCTCATAGATCTCGCGGACGTACTCAGGGCTCGAGTCATGTGGGAAATTGCAGGTCTTGGAGATGGCGCTGTCCACAAACTTCTGGTACGCCGCCTGCATACTGACATGCTGTTCCGGTGTGACGTCGTGAGCCGTGACGAACACTCTCTGCACGTCCTCCGGCACCTCGTCGAATTCAATGTGGCCCTCACACGCGATCCGCTCCATTAACTGATCCGAGTACCACCCCTGCCGACGTGCGAGGGCCACAAAGTCCTCATTGACATCGGGCATCAGCGTGCCCGCCTGATTTCTCATGAACGCCACCGCGAAAAGCGGCTCGATACCACCGGAACAGCCGGCGATGATCGAGATCGTTCCCGTCGGGGCGACGGTGGTCAAGTTGCAGTTACGCAGTCGACGTTCCGATCGGATGCGCCCTCCGGTGGCGTCGCGCGCACACGTCTCGTCCGGTCCCCAGATCGACTGCTCCCACTCGGGAAACACCCCCCGGGAAGTCGCCAACTGCTCAGACTTGACCTTCGCCTCTTCATCCACGAACTGCATCACCCGCTCCGCCAGCTCGAGCGACTCCTCGGAACCGTATGGGATACCCAGCCGCACCAGCATATCGGCCCACCCCATTACGCCGAGCCCGATCCGGCGTATCCGCTGCGCCAGATCGGTGATCTCTGCCAGCGGGTAGCGGTTGGCATCGATGACGTTGTCCAGGAAGTGCGTGGCCTGGTGAACGGCCTCACGCATACGATCCCAATCGATCGTGCCCTCCGTGACGAAGGCGCCCAGGTTGACCGAGCCGAGATTGCATACGTCATAGGCAAGGAGAGGCTGCTCCCCGCACGGGTTCGTGGCTTCGTACGACCCAAGGTGAGGAACCGGGTTGTATTGGTTGGCCCTGTCGACGAAGAACACTCCAGGTTCTCCGTTCCGCCAAGCGCCATCGACGATCTCATCGAAAACCTCACGAGCGCGACGCCGCTTCACGACCTCGCCCTTACGCGGGCTCACCAGATCGTACTCCTCGTCGCTCTCCACCGCCTTCATGAAAGCATCGGTCACCGCAACGGAGATGTTGAAGTTCGTAACCCGATGGTTCTCTCGCTTGCAGTTGATGAACTCGAGGACGTCCGGGTGGTCGACCCTGAGAATCCCCATATTCGCGCCGCGACGGGTACCGCCCTGCTTCACCGCTTCCGTCGAAGCGTCATAGACCTCCATGAACGAGACCGGCCCAGAGGCGACACCCATCGTCGACCGCACCACATCACCACTGGGCCGAAGCCTTGAAAAACCGAACCCCGTGCCGCCCCCGGACTGGTGAATCAGAGCCATGTTGCGCAGCGTCGTGTAGATCCCCGACAGAGAATCGTCCACCGGCAACACGAAACACGCCGATAATTGACCCAACGGGCGACCCGCGTTCATCAGCGTCGGCGAGTTCGGCATGAACAACCCGCTGGCCAGGAGATGGTAGAACCGCTCCGCTGACTGCTGTGCTTCCGCTCCGCTCACACCATACTGCAAGTCCACCGCCGCGATCGCCCGCGCCACTCGCCAATACAGCTCGCGCGGAGTCTCGATAGGACGGAGCTCCTCATCCTTGACCAGATAACGGCGCTCGAGCACCGTAATCGCATTTTCACTGAGATCTGGATCAGGTAAGTCGGCCGGCGGGTTCAATGGTAGTACCGTCTCCCGCTCCCTCTCCGCCGTCGTCGTCGAAACTGTGCTGTCTGTGTCCTGCCGCCGGTCGGTGAGCAATGTTCTTTCGATTCCTTTGAGGATGAGAGACCCCTGAGCACGCTCTCGACGCACCCCACTACCTTGGCTTCTATCGTTGATTCAGGCTCCCGTGGTGGCCCCCGGACGTTGGGCGGGGGAGGGGGCCACTGTACGACTCAAGTACCGCTGGGTACTGCCACGCACACAACATGTTGTAGTTCCCTGCAACCGCGAAACCCAAGATATGGTTCAGTCATCCCCATGTCAAGCACCGTGCCCTTGACTACAGCGCGCAGGCGGGCGCCCAGCGCTCGATCGAGTCATACCCACGATTCACCGGGTCTGGCGGGCAAAAAAATCCCCTCGCGATGCTGTTTGGCGAGCGCCAGATAGTCCTGCCAGGTGCGGTCGATGCGAAGGCGCAACTCCTCATCCACCTCACGCACGACCTTGGCAGGTACGCCGATGGCCAGTGAGCCGGCGGGGATGCGAGTGCCCTCGGTGACGAGAGCGCCTGCCGCGATCACGGAGCCCGTCTCGATGACGACGCGGCTCAGCACGATGGCGCCCATCCCAATCAGGCACTCGTCCTCGATCTCACAGCCGTGCAGAAGGCACCTGTGACCGACTCCCACTCTGGCGCCGATCCGCGTTGGGCTGCCCGGGTCGATGTGAATGACCGTGTGATCTTGAACGTTGCTCTGTTCGCCGATGTGGATGGGCTCGATGTCACCTCTGACCACGCAGCCGTACCAGATACTCGCCTCACGCTCAACGGTGACGCGCCCCACGACGACGGCGCCGGGAGCGATGAACGCTTCAGGATGGACTTGCGGGCTTTCGGGCATCGGATCCTCCCAGGCCACTCGTACTGACGGTGAAAGAGACGCTAGAACGCAACGCCGGCGCTCAGGTATGCGTTCCACTCTCGTGATGAACCTTCCGGTGCGGCGAGTTGTCGGGCAAGACCGAGCCGGAACTGGTAGGTCACGGAATATCCGAAACCCAGCTCAATCGAAAGTTCGCTGCCTGCCGACACCAGAACCTCGCTCTCGGCTCCGGTCCGCCACGCCGAGCCGGCGTCCGCAAACAAACTGGCCGACAGTCTGTCCAGCAAAACTGGCCAGAGACCATAGCCACGTCCCACGAGCGATAGTGGGAGCCGGTACTCCAAGCTGCTGCTGACGATGCGGTCGCCGACCAGCGTGCCCTCTTCGAACCCACGCACGGAGTAGCGGCTACCACCGCCGATATCGAAACCGCCGACGATCTCAAAGGCCCGACCGGGAACGCCGCCCAGCGCGAAAAGCTCCGGGCCGCGCCCGCGCCCTTCGCTGGCACCGAGAGCCAAACGGCCGGCGATGACATGATTAGCATACCCGAAGACCCGGAACGATAAATAGCCACGTAAATCCGCCTCGCCGCTCAGCCGCCAGCGATCGAGATCATCGGTCAATCGCCGGTGCGTGAGCTCGAACAGAGTAGTGAACCCCTTCTCGGCACTTACCGAGCGTGGGTAGCCGCGTGCTCTAGAGTACCCGACGAAAACTCCTGCGATGAGGTCGGTCTGCGTCGGATTTGTGAAGACGATGTCGGGATCCGTGGACGTGAACCGCCGCTCCTCGACACCCAGCGCCGGAGCGACGCTCAGCGCACTGAACACGCGAGGCCGAAGGAAACTCACGGAGATGCGCAGCTCTCGCTCCCGTTCGATGGCACCGACCGGCTGCCCGTCGGTGGTGAGAACCGTACGGGACGACCAGTCCTGCCAGGCTCCTAAATCGAGCACGGGATCGCCGAACCCGGCGTAGCGGTAGAAGACGGCACCCTCCACCGCGTTCGCCTCCGTGCGCCACCCGGCGAGTATCGCGTAGGAATGGCGTCGGACGTCGTCGGCGCCAAAGGTGGTGGCCCCGATGAACAGTCCGACCCCCGAGCCGCCCGAGTACACTACGGGCAGCCACGACTTGGGCCAAAGCGCCGGAAACGGCGAGTACGGCCGCACCGGCCCGCCGACATCGACCTCCACGGCCGAGCGCGGCGTTGGTGCGGGGCGCTGGTTTCGCCAGCCAGGACCGGCGCGCTCCCAGGCGGCCGGCTCGAAGGGAATGCTTTCGATGCGCACGCCTTCTCGGTAGAGAGCCGCGTAGGCCACTCGCGCTCCACCGGGAGCGACCTCGGGATCTGTAGCCCCGCTTAACGTGCGCGTGACCCGCCAGACCTGAGGTTCCCCGGCCGCGATCGAGGGGAAATGCGGCGCCACCTCGACCGCATAGATGTCCTGGACACCGTTTCGGTCAGACGCCCAAAGGAGATAGCGGCCGTCGGGCGTCCAGGCCGGCGTAACATCGAGTGCCTCGTCGTCCGTGACCTGCCAGACCGGGACACCGCTGGAGTCCAGCACGACGATATCGAGTACCCGATCGCGCAGCCAGCGCTCGACGGCGACAAGCGAGCCATCGGGTGACCAGCGCGGATGCTCCCAGTTGACACCGTCTGCGAATTCGGTGAGCGGGCTGATCTCGCCCGTCTCGAGGTCGGCGCAGACCAGCCGATTACTTCCCTCCCCCGTCTGGACGGCGACGAGGGTGCGACCGCCGGGCGCCAGATCCGGCGAGCTCAACCGCGCCGCCTGGGTGAGCCGCCGCTCTCGGCCTCCCGCGACGTCGATGGTGTAGAGGTCATTGTAGAGGTCGTAACGGTCGGCGAACTCGACCTGGCCGAGGTAGAGCTGCTGTCCGTCCTGAGACCAGGTGTTGACTCCTGAGCCGTTCCGTCGCTGACGAGATACGGTTCGACCCGATCTCGGGTCGACCGTTAGCGTGGCCGGATCATCGCGGGGTGTCAGGAAGGTGAAGGCCAGCCGCTGACCGTCCGGTGAGTAGCGTGGCGATTCGGCCACCCAGGCGAGTCCGGACAACGGTTCGCCGACCGTTAGGCCGAGCTGACGCAACGAGTCGGCCCGCGCTCGGGCCGTCGTCTCGAACCCGGCACTCCAGTCTCTCCAGCTGCCGGTCAGTGTTCCACCGAAGAACGGCGTGGACGCCCAATTCACCGTATAGGGCAGTCGCCGCGCGCCACGCCGCGCGAAGTCGGCCAGAGCGCTGTCACCATTCTCCTCGGCCATCGCGCGGAAATAGAGGCCGCCGTACGCGTACGGCGTTCGCCCCGCGGGCCATATCGGCGAGAGGCCGTCGGCAGCATCAACAGTGCGAAAGGCGCCCGAGTTGGCATCGTTCTGCAGCAACATGTCGAAGCTGCTGCCGTAAGCACGACCGGTACCGGTGAGCCGCGATTCGTAATAGGTCGGCAGGCCTTCGATCACCCAGCGCGGTTGATAGAAGGCCGGAAAGAAGATGGGAACACGCCCGAACACGGTCTGCGCCACGTTCCAAACGCCATCGGCACGATCGAGATGGAAAATGTGCGTGAGCTCGTGCACCAGAGTGAGATCCACCCAGTCGGTGTAGTGGTTGAGCGTGCGATTCGCGATGTGGGGCGCCGCAATGAGGACAACACGGTTATCGGGGATGGGCGTAGCAGAGGCGTTCGGCCGGTCGGTGTAGTCAGTGATCACCAATGCAATGCGGCCAGCCGGCGGCTCGATGAAGTGCCGCGACAGAGCCACGTAGGCCCACTCCGCACTGGCCGCCGCCCGCCGGGCGAAAGGCTCCATTCCGTCGGGAAAAACCACGCGAAAGTGGTCCGTCTCGAACTGCAGGTAACGCTCATCCGGTGGGACCTGTGCCGCCGCGACCGTCGGCAGCAACGAGAGCAGCACCATTGCCGCCGGGGCGAACTTCCCGCGGGCGGCAGCTGCGAGGCTCATTCAGACCTTTCCTGAAAGAAATCTCGCAGCCCTTCGAGGACACCCTTGGCGTAGGCTTCCTGAAACCCAGGGTCGCGCAGAGCCGCTTCCTGTTGTGGAATCATCATGAACGCACCCTCCGCAAGCACCGCCGGCATCCAGGTGGGGCGGGCGAGGGCGAGGCTCGCACGGCCGATTCCCAGATCGGCCAGTCCCATCGTCTCTAGCATGCGACGCTGAATCGATCGCGCTAGGTCCAGCGACGAGTTGTGGAAGTAGTAGACGCTCGTACCGTGGTTGTTGAATGGGTTGACGCCGTCTGGAAGCGCATTGTTGTGGATCGATACGAGGATCTCGGCGTTCAGCTGCTCCGCCCGATTCGTACGATCGTAAAGCCGCACCGGCCTCCTGTCGGACCGTGTCAGTATGACCGTTGCATCTTCCTGCTCCAGCAGACGCTTCAGCTTATACGCAACAGCCAGATTGGCGTCACCCTCGTACAGCCGTGTCGGCCCGGTCGCGCCCGCAGGCGGATGTCCCGGGTCTACCATGATGGTTCGTCCGGAGAGTGGCTGCTCGGGATCGATCGGCGGTGGCTTGCGTATTTCGAGGAGTAGGGCCGTCCCGTCGTGCCGCACCCGGTAGCCCCATGGCTGAGCCGCCAGATCCACATGTAGGAGGTAGCGATCGGCTGTAGGCTGCTCCCACCACGCCCGGCGCAAGAAGGGATCCTCGGAGCCGTAGCGCAGCCAATCCGTATCGGAGAACGCCCCATACAGAGCCAGGGTAAGCCGCCGCTCATCGATCTTTACTTGGTACGCCGCCGGTTGGCTCACCGAGATGTGGGCCCTCAGCACGTCGGGCTGACCGGTGAACCTCACCGTGGTGACCCGCGCGCGCGATGCCAATGAGGCGCCGCGCAACCACTTGACTTCGTCCAGGGAAACCCAGGCCTCGGTCGTTCCATCCAGTTCGAGTCGCACCCAGCCGTTCCGGCGTCCGCTGACCCTGGCCCTGACGCCTTCGCTCCACATCCAAAGCGTCGTCGATCCCGGCGCGGCTCGACCAACGACGAACCCATCGCTGCCGGCAGCGAAGGGCTCTTCTCTCAGTTCCACGACTGGTCCGGGCGTATCCAGGAGCCATAGATCGAGCGGAAGCGGTGCGCGCGCCGTATCATCGGCAAGGACGACCTCTAGGACACCGCAGGCCTGGGAGTCCCTGGCGACTGTGACGGGCGCGGCCGTGTCAGCGGCCGGTCTGTCCTCCGGGCCAGCTACCGTTGGGGCCGCGGCGCCGGCCTCGGCGCCAACGCCGCTCGGGACGATACTGGAATCAGCTGGGGCGACGGTACTGTCCGCCGGCGGCGGGATGCAAAGCGGTGACACATCGAAGAGACCGGTGGGAACCGGCGGTAGCTGCGGTGCGAGCCGCCCGCGTCCGAGTGGCGAGCGAGCCCTGAAGTTCGCCACAAAGACTCCGGTCGCGGCCGCAGCGATCGCTCTGACCGTCGGAATCTGTCCGAAGATCCAAACGGCGGACCACCTCGCACCCTCGATAGGGGTTTCGAAGAACGGAATGGTGTCGCCGTAGGGAAGCAGCAAGCGCACTTGAGCACCCGGTGTAGCTCGTACGCTGAGCGAAACGAGTTCACCCGTTCGCACCCACCACGCACCTCGCGGGGTGAAACTGGACGCGTCAATCGAGACGGGTTCTGGCGCGAGTGGCACGGTTAGCGACGACAGTTTGACCGTGTGGACGGCGCGGACTTCCCGACCGTCGAGGGTGGCAACCAGTTCATAGTCCGCCAGAGTGTCCCGGTGCGCTTCAGGAACGGGTAGCCAGGCGAGAAAGGCTCCGTTCGGCGCCACGTCGACATCTTGCCCGTTAATCGAAAGGCTGGCGTTGCCGTTGCCGACCGAGCCGAAGACGAAGTTGGAATCGCGGACGGAGACACGGCTGCTATCCCGAGGGTAGACGACATCGACGGTCAGTGTGCCCGAGACGGGCGGTATGGGTGGGGGCCCAACCGGCACGGTCGTCCGAGCGCTGCACGCGAGACTCAATGCAGCGACGAACAGCAATACGCACGCTCCCGTTGGCCTCATCTGCGCCTCAGCCAGTGGTCGAACGCAACGAACCACAGTCCCCTCTCATCGCGCGCCAATGTACGACGTCGGCACATCGACGAAAAGCAACGCGTGAAATAAACGCTCCTCCTCGGCCGATTCTCACGCAAGCGAGCCGTCGTGCAACACCACCGCGCGGCCCGCTGCGATGCGCCGCAGGATGAGCGCCGCCAACACCGCCAGCGCCAGCGCGATCCCAGCTCGCAGCCACACGCCCAGTACCAGCCAGCCGACGCCGAACAAGAGAGCGAACAGCAAGACGATGCCAGTAGCTCCCGAACGAAGGTCGGCGCTCAGATCCTGCAACGGAGCCAGTCCGCTGGCCCGCCGTTCCTTCCCCCAGCCCGGCCCTCCCGGGCGGGTACGTGTGTAGAAGCTCTGGAGCGTTTGCTCGGATTCCGGCCGGGTCAGCATCATGGCCGGAATCCATATCGCGGCCGAGCCGAAGGCGGTGATGGCGAGCCGCACGCCGAAGTCGATGTCGCCGAGCGCCGGCAGGTAAGAGAGAAGTGCGATGACCATGCCCGCGAGCATCGACGCGAGCTCAGCCCAAGCGTTCACACGCCACCAATACCATCTCAAGACGAGCACCGCGCCGGGACCGGTGCCGATGGCGATCATGAAGCGGAACACGGTGCCGATGTCCTGGGCATAGAAAGCTGCCACGGCTGCCAGCGCCACGATGACGACCGACGCCAGTCGCCCCACCCAAACCCGCTCGCGGTCTCCGGCCTCGGGATGTCCCCAGCGAAGATAGAGATCGTTGACTATGTAGGATGCGCCCCAGTTGATCAGCGTGGAAACCGTCGACATGAACGCGGCCAGGAAGGAGGCCACCACGAGGCCGAGCAACCCGACAGGAAGGTAGTCGAGCATGAGCTGAACGTACCCGATCTCCGGGTCGGCTAGGGTCGGGTAGAGGATGAGCGCCACGAGCGCGACGACGATCCAGGGCCAGGTACGCACGGCGTAGTGAAGGATGTTGAAGAGCCAGGCCGCTTTCTGTGCTTCCGATTCGCTCTTGCAGGCGATGAAGCGCTGGATGAACTGCCCTCCACCATCGGTGTTCCTGAACGCCCACCACTGGATGCCGAGGTAGGCCAAGAAGGTCGTCATCGACAGCTGAGCCACGTCCGACCACGGCATGAAATCGAGTCGGTCACCCAGGCCGCGCTCGACCAGCGTGGCCTTCATGCCGGCGATGCCACCCACATCGGGTAGCGCGAAGGCTGCGACGAGCAAGGCACCGATCAGTGCCAATCCGAATTGGATGAAGTCGGTGGCGACGACGCCCCAAAGGCCGGCCAGGCCGGCGTAGATCAAGACGAACGCCGAGAGCGCGACGACGATCCACAAGCGCGGTTCGCCCGGCAGGCCAAGCGCCATCGCATCCCAAAGCCCCAGTGCCTCGATGACCTTCCGCATCGCCAGCATCGCGTAGCCCATGCCAATGCAATTGATGGGCACGGCGAACAGAAAGGCGCGCACACCTCGCAAGAGAGCTGCCGGCCTTCCACCGTAACGCAGCTCGGTGAGCTCCACATCGGTCATGACCCCGCTACGCCGCCAGAGCCGCGCGAACAGGTAGATCATCAATACATGTGTGATGGCGAACGCCCACCACTCCCAGTTACCCGCGATGCCTCGGCGGGCGACGAGGCCGGTCACGTAAAGCGGAGTGTCGACGCTGAAGGTCGTCGCGGCCATTGACGTTCCGGCGAGCCACCAGGGCAGCGCGCGGCCGCCGACGAAAAACTCCACGAAGCTCTTCGCCCCACGACGCGAAAACCAGATGCCTATGGTAAGAGTGCCGACCAGGTAGAGGCCAATCACCCACCAATCGAGAGCCTGCATCACCGTGCGCCTGCCATCAGTCGATGGGCGACGGCGTCCTGCATCAGGAGGTCACCGCACCAGGCGCAGAGGAGGTTGTCGGCGAACGGTAGGTGCTCAGCCAACCGCGGGTGCCCGAAGACGACGACAGTAGCGTCGTGATTCTCGGCTATGATCGCACGCGCCTCCCCGACCGATTCCGGTGCCAGCGTCGCCCGGCCTTTCCATCCCCGCACATCCGAAAAGACCGCCACCACATCGGCGGCGTACTCCGCTGACGTGGGGTCCGCGACGTAGGCCCCCCGGGTCTTGAGCCTCTCCGCCAGGCGCCCGCGTTCCGCCAAAACGGCGCCCGGGGCGGCGATCGACGGCGGTAGCGAGACCACGTCATCGTCCACGATGTGGATCTTAAACCTTTGCCCGCGGCGCGTCGGCGGGAGCGAGCCCCTGAGCAAGCGCACCGACCTGGTGGCCAACTCGAGGGCGCGCGCATAACTCGCCGTAGGAAGGAGATCGTCATCCGGTGACTGGGCGACGGCGGTAGCCGCCACGATCCGGTACGCCGCCTCCGCCACTCTTTGCGGACTCAAACTCTCGGAGCGTAGAGCGCTTTCCAGCGCCGATACCGTCTCCTCCGGCGAACTGGGATAGAGAACGACGTCGCAACCGGCGCGCACGGCCTGAACCGCCGCCTCAACCTCCGACCACCCCGACGCCGCGACCGCCTCCATGATGAACGCGTCGGTAGCCACGAGCCCGCGGAATCCCAACTGCTCGCGGAGTGCGCCGATGATGACCGACGAAAGGCTGGCAGGAGTCAGCGAAGTATCGAGGGCAGAATAGCTGACGTGTGCCATCATGACCGATCGCACGCCGGCGTCGATGGCCGACTTGAAGGGAGCGAGATCGTGCTTCAGGACATCGCGGGTCGCCCGCACGATCGGTAGCTCGCTGTGGGAATCGGCGGTCGTTCGGCCGTGGCCGGGGTAGTGTTTGACGCAGGCGCTGACGCCCTCCGCCTGGGCTGCGATCACCCAGGCACGGACCAGGTCCGAGACCGGGGCCGCGACCGCGCCGAAGCTACGGGTGCCCACGATGGGATTTGCCGGCTCAACGTCGAGATCGGCCACCGGCGCCAGCACCCAGCCGATCCCCGCCGAAACCGCTTCCTGGGCGGTGATGCGGGCGGCCTCAAGCAGTTCTTCGTCGGACACACCCGCCAGCGCGGCGGCCGGGGGCAACGGCGTCGCGTCCTCGAACTGCTGCCCCGCTCCGCGCTCGAGATCGGCCGCGAACAACAACGGCCAGTCCGCGTGCGCCTGCGCTCGCGCGACCAGTTCTCGCATCTTGCGGATGCTGCCACCGAAAACCACGAAGCCGCCCACCCCCAGGTCGAGGGCCTGGCGGACCTCGGGCCAGACATCGTCCGGATCCCGGGTGCCCCAGCGCAGTGCGGGAAAGACCAGCCGGGCCGGGTTCATGGGGGTGTGAGTTTACCCAAGACCCGCGGCCCCGCAGCCCCGGTGACCGAAGGCAGATTGCCGGGCTGACCGGACTGAAAGAGGTGGGCCAGTATAGCGAAGGCAGCGGCTTCCTTCGCGTCCGGATCCCAACCCAGTGTGGAGAGGTCGGTCAGCGGAATCGGATGGAGTTGCTCCGCCAGCATCTGCATAAGAGCCGGATTACGCGCCCCACCGCCCGAGACCACGCATTCTCGGGGTTCTTCGACCCCGTCCGCCAGACCGTAAGCGGCGGCAATGCTTCGTGCCGTCAACGCCGTCGCCGTGGCGATCACTCCCTCGTCCGTCATTCCCTGCTCCCGGCCCAGATCGACCAGCTGGCGTGCGTAGGCCTCGCCGTACCGCTCACGGCCCGTCGACTTCGGCGCTGGCTGCCGGAAGAACGGGTCGTCGAGCAGTTGAGTCAGCAACATTTCGTTCACCTCGCCCGCGGCGGCACGACGCCCGTCCACATCGTAGCGCTCGGCGCCGCCGGACACGATCTCGATCGCGGCATCGATCACCGCTACGCCCGGGCCAGTGTCGAAAGCCACCACCGGCAGTCCGGAGCCTTCGGGAGGCAAGAAGCTGACGTTGGCGATGCCGCCGATATTTTGCATGGCGCGCCAAGCGTCCGGCGCCGAAAACAGTAGCTGATCCACCAGCGGCACGAGAGGCGCGCCCTGTCCGCCCGCCGCCATATCACGGGCGCGAAAGTCCGACACGACCGGCAGACCCAAGCGCTCGGCGATCACCGCCGGCTCACCGAGCTGCAGCGTGGCGCCCTGCCTTTCCCCGTCGTGCGGCTCGTGCCAGACCGTCTGGCCATGGCTTCCCACCGCGCTCACACTTCGCGCTTCGACACCGCAGCTCGCCAGCAACATTGCGGCGGTCTCGGCGAACCACTCGCCGAGCTCGACATTGAGCCGACAGAGGTCCTTGGCGCCGCCCGATATCGCCGCCAGCAATCGCTGCCGCTGCTCGGGTCGATAGGGTACGGAGACGAACGCCTCGAGATGGGCACCCCATTTCCCGCCTTCCTCTTGCAGCTGCACGAGAGCGGCGTCGACTCCGTCCAGCGACGTGCCCGACATCAATCCGACATAACGAAGAGCCAAGACGCTAACCTGTCACGAGGCGGCGGATCGCCTCGAGGTGATGATGATCGTGCCAGACCAGGTGCCGCAGGATCTGGTAGACGGAGATATCCCCGTAGCGCTCGTGCCGACCGCTGCGCTCGAGGCTCTCCACAGGAGCAGCCTCGACCAGCGCCGCCAGCGCCGATCGATTCTCGTGCAACCGCCCGAGCAACGCATCGATCGCCGCATCCCGCGCCCCGCTCTTAGCCGTCTTCTGGTTCTCTAATGCGTCGTCGCGGTTCGCGATCACCGGGCCATCTTCCGCCAGAATCGACGCGACCCGCCTACCCATCACATCATCGCAGTCGATTAGGTGCTCGATCTGCTCTTTGGCGCACCACCGGTCCTTCGACGGGCGGCGGCGAAGCCGCTTGTCGTCGATGTCGTCCACGACTCCGGCGACCCACTGCGGCATCGCGCGGAGAGCGGACCGCAGCGTCTCCGAAACGTCGTAGTCCGGCGGACCGACCGGATAGTGTGCGAACGGGTCCTCTATGTCGGGATCTCGGTTCACAGAATCCGACAGCTCCAAGGCCTTGCGCACGAACCCGTCCGATTCCGCCAGATAGAGCTGGGCGATCTCACGACTCGTACCGGCGAGCCCCATGACGATCGCCACCTTCACGCTGCCGCCTGAGGACTGGAGCAGGGTGAGCGCGTGCTCACGCGAACAGCCTACGACCGCCATCACGATGCGCTGACTTCGATCGACCAGTTTCTGGCTCATCGCCTGGAGATCGACCATCAAGTTTCCGTAGACCTTGCCCAGCCGGATCATCGATCCCGTCGTAATAGTGTTGAGCACAAGCTTGGTTGCCGTGCCCGCTTTCATGCGCGTCGAGCCGGCGATGACCTCGGCGCCCACCAGCGGGACGATGCAGACATCGACGAGGCGGCGAATGCCTTCACCCGGCTCGGTGCAACACAGGAATCCCGTTCGTGCGCCGAGCTCGGCGGCTCGTTCCAGCGCCCCTCTGACAAACGGAGTCGTGCTGGACGTTGCGATGCCAAAGATGAAGTCATCCGCCGTCACCAAGGCGGAATCGATCGCTGCAGCCCCGTCCTCGCTTCTATCTTCCGCCCCTTCCTGGCTGCGGACCAGAGCGACGCGTCCTCCCGCGATGATCCCCTGCACCATGTCCGGATGACTCCCGAACGTAGGGGGACACTCGGTAGCGTCGAGCACACCCAGCCGGCCGCTGGTGCCGGCGCCGACGTAGATGAGCCGGCCGCCCCGCTTGAAGCCGTCGACCGCGATCTCGATGGCCCGAGCGATCTCTTCCCGCTCCGCTTTGACTGCGTCGGCGACCGTGCGATCTTCCGCATTGATCAGATCGACGATCTCCAGAGGCTCGGCCAGATCGATCCGAGTCGTTCGCGGATTGCGCTGTTCCGTCAATCTGGGGTCGAACAAATCGCCGGCCATGGTACTCGCTGATTGGGTAAGCCAATAAGGGCGCTGGGATTACGTCACCGTTGCCCGAGCACGCCCGCAAAACTAACGTTTGCAGGTTCGCTCAAAAACCCTTGGAGCCAGATGGACACTCTCACGAAAGCCGAGACCTTCGCCCCGGAGCTGGTCGAGATCCGGCGCGACATCCATGCCCACCCGGAATTGTCCTTCCAGGAGCAACGCACCGCTGCCCTGGTCGCCGACCAACTCGAGCGCCTGGGATACGACGTGCGCACCGGTGTCGGCGGCACCGGCTGTGTCGGCGAGCTGGTCACTGGAGAGGGCCGCACCATCGCGCTGCGAGCCGACATGGACGCGCTCCCGATACAGGAAACCAACGACGTGCCCTATCGATCGCGCAACAATGGGGTCATGCACGCGTGCGGACACGACGCCCACGTCACCTGTCTCTTGGGCGCGGCGCGGTTGCTCGCCGAGAGCGCCGCCGCAGGCTCGCTACCCCCAGGCCGCCTGCGGCTTCTCTTTCAGCCCTCGGAAGAGACAACCGACGCAGACAACGTCGGTGGTGCCGTGCGAATGATCCAAGGCGGCGCCATGGCTGGCGTCGACGCGGTCATCGGCCTCCACGTGGCCTCCGAGTCTCCGACAGGCCAACTGCTCTTTCGGGACGGCCCGCTCATGGCGGGCAACGACACCCTGCGCGGCACGATTCGCGGCCTGAATGCCCACGCCGCGCTCCCGCACGAGGGAGTCGACGCCATTTGGCTGACGAGTCAAGTCATCAGCGCGACCCATGCCATCGTAGGTCGGAGAATCAACCCACTCGAACCTGGGGTTATCACCTTCGGCAAGATCGAAGGAGGGTTGGCGGAGAATATTCTCTGCGCCGAAGTACGGCTGGAAGGCACAC